>JAOPVO010000306.1 GCA_025966155.1 Pseudonocardiales bacterium | reverse complement strand
CGCCGATGCCGCCGACCGACTGGGCTCAGGCGCCCGGTGCGCCGGCCGCTCCTCCTGTCGCTCCGCCGCCGCCCGCGCCGGAGTACCAGCCGCCGGCCCCGCCGGTTGGCTATGCGCCGGCGCCGCCGGAGTACCAGCCGCCCGTGGCTGAGGCGCCGGTTCAGCCCGCGCCGGTTCAGCCTGTGCCGGTTCAGGCCGCGCCGGCATCGGCGCTGGGGCCGTTGCTCCGCAACGACCGCCGACCGCTGGTGACCCCGGACGGCCAGCCGATCGCCCGGCTGCACATCGGCTTGGGCTGGACCGCCGCGCAGGCCGGCAAGGACATCGATCTCGACGCCTCCGCGATCACCTTCGATGCCGAGGGCAAGAAGGACGAGATCGTCTGGCGGCGGCATCTGTCGGAGTACTACGGCGCGCTTCAGCACCTGGGCGACAACCGCTCCGGGGCGGCCGCCGGTGTCGATGCCGAGGCGATCGCCATCGACCTGCCGCGCATTCCGGGCAGTGTCGAGTCGATGGTGTTCACGATCAACTCCCTGACCGGCGACCGGTTCACCGATCTGGCGCAGGCGTATTTGCGTCTCGTTGATCAGGTGACCGGCTACGAGGTCGCCCGGTTCGACCTCACCGACACCCAGCCGAGCACCGCAGTGATCATGGCGATCATCAAGCGGCAGCCGGCGACCGGCGGCTGGGAGATGCGGGCGATCGGGGAGTTCCACGACACCCGCTTCGTGAAGAAGCTCGTCGATGCCTCCGAGCGCCAGGCCAGGATGCCCTAGCCAGCACCGAGTGCTCCGCGAGCGAGCAGCCACTTGGAGAAGCCGTCCGAACTGTCGGTGCGAACCGCTGCGCGTCTTGCCGCTGAGGCGGGCGCTCAGGCGCGGCGGACCTCGCGGAAGGGGATCTCGCGGTCGATCTCCGGTTCCTTCGCCAGGCCCAGGACTCGCTCGCCGATGATGTTGCGCTGGATCTGGTCGGTTCCGCCGCCGATCGAGGTGAAGTAGGCATTGAGTGTCAGGAAGTTGGCGTCGTCGGCCTGGGGATGATCCGGTCCGTCGAGCAGGGTGGCGGCACCGAGGATCGCGGTCTGGACCCGGGCTCCCTCGTGCAGGATCCGGGACATAGCCAGCTTACCCAGGGACATGATCGGCGACGATGTCCCCTGCGCGAGCTCGGCCTTGGCTCGTGCCGTGTTCAGGGCGTTCAGCGATCGCAGCGCCGTTGCGCGCGCGATGTCCTGGCGGATCACCGGGTCATCGAGGCATCCGGCGGAACGGGCGAGCTCGATCAGGTCGACCTCGTGCGACGCCGCGACGGGCCCGTTGGAGGCGGCTCGGCGGGGGCCGCGAGCGTTCTCGCCCATCGCTGACCGTTCGTACGCTAAGGCAGTCTGCAGCACCCGCCAGCCGTCGTTCTCCTCGCCGAGCAGGTTCACCCCGGGGATGACGGCGTTGGTCAGGAACACCTCGTTGAAGTGGGCCTCATCAGTGATCTGGCGCAGCGGCCGCACCTCCACGCCGGGCTGCTTCATCGGGCAGAAGAAGAAGCTGATGCCGCGGTGCTTCGGCACGTCCCAGTCGGTGCGCGCAACGAGCATGCCGAAGTCGGCGGTCGCGGCTCCGGACGTCCACACCTTCTGCCCGTTGATCACCCACTGATCGCCGTCGCGGACGGCATTCGTCCGGATTCCGGCGAGATCTGATCCGGCGCCGGGCTCGCTGTAGAGCAGGCACATCGAGATCTCCTGGCGCAGCAGCGCCGGCACGAACTCGCGCTTGAACGCGTCGGTCCCGAAGGACAGCGCGGTGTTTGCCCAAAGGTTCGTGCGGTCCTGGCCGGTCCCGTACGCACCGGCCCGGGTGAACTCGGCGGCGATGACGCGCGCCTGTGCATCGGACATGTCTCGCCCGAACCACTCGGCCGGCCAGCGCGGCACGGCCCAGCGCGCCTCGACCACCAGGCCGAGCCAGGCGCTGCGCTCGAGCGCCGGATCCCAGTGCGCATCGAGCCAGGAGCGCACCTCGGCGCCCAGCAACGCGTGCCCACTGGCGTCATCGGCGAGCAATGCACCGGTCATCGTCAGGCTCCCAACTGCTGCAGGTAGCGCTCGCGGTAGAACGCCGGCGTGCCGAGCAATTGCGCATCGGCACGGGCCCGGCGCAGGTAGAGGTGCGCCGGGTGCTCCCAGGTGAACGCGATCCCGCCGTGCATCTGGATACTCGTGGCCGCGACGGTGGTGAACGCATCGGCGCAGGCGAAGGCAGCCAGGCTGATCGCCGCACCGGCGTCCGGTGCGCCCTCGGCCAGCGCCCGCGCCGCGTTCCGAGCGGCTGAGATCGCCGACTCGGACTCCAGCAGCAGGTCCGCGGCCATGTGCTTGATCGCCTGGAACGATCCGATGGGACGCCCGAATTGGACCCGCACCTTGGCGTAGTCGACGGTGATGTCCAGCGATTGCTTGGCGCCGCCGGCTTGCTCGCCGGCCAAGGCCACCCGCGCCACGTCGAGAGCGCGCTCGACGGCACTCCATCCGGCGCCGGCCTCGCCGATCGGCGACGCGGCCGCGCCGGCGAACTCGACCTGCGCGAGGCGAAGCGTCCGGTCGAAGGTCGGCAGCGGCGTGATGACCACCGAGGTCTGGGGCACGTCGACTGCGAACAGGGAGATCCCGTCCGGGCCGTGCGCGGCGACCAGCAGCAGGTCGGCGTTCTGGGCGTGCAGGACGAACGACGCCGTCCCGTTGAGCACCCACTGGCCGCCGGGCTCGGTCGGCGGGGCGCCCAGCACCGCGATGCCCTCAGGCGTCCATGTGCCGGTCAGTCCAGTGAGGGCGGCGGTGGCGATGCTGCTGCCGTCGGCGATCCGCGGCAGATAGCGCGCGGCCGCGGCAGAATCGTCGACGGCGGCGAGGATCGCGGCGGCGATCACCGAACTCGCGAGTAGCGGCCCGCAGAGCAGCGCGGCGCCCGCCTCCTCCATCACCAACTCGAGCTCGACCGGCCCGGCCCCGGATCCGCCGTGCTCCTCGGCGATGATCAGCCCGACGATGCCCAGCCTCGCCAGCTCGGCCCAGAGCGCCGCGTCGTAGCCGGTGTCGCTCTCCATCGCGCTTCGCACCTGCGCCTCGCCGGCGCGGTCGGCCAGCAGGGCGTGCACAGAGGCGCGCAGCGCCGTGCTCTCATCAACGGTCAGGGCTGTCATCGGCGCTCCTCATTGAGCGGATAAATCGAGCAGGCTGCGGTTGACCATATTCGCCGGCGCGCTGGCTGTCGCGTGATCCGGATGACGCCGCATGCGCGCGTCTGGCGTCCGCCTCCAGAAAAGCCCGAAACCCCGCTTGCCTTACAGCCGGTCATCGTCTCGAATTGAGCGCCGTGACCAGCCCGCGCGCGAAGCGACCGCCAGCCGAGCCGGCGGCGCCTCCTGCACCGACGCGCGGGCGCCCCCGCGACCCGCTGCTCGAGGATCGGGTCTTCGAGGCCGCGATCCGCCTGTACGCCGACACCGGCTGGGTCGGGTTCAACTTCGACGCCGTCGCCAAGCGGGCCGGCGTGGGCAAGGCGGCGCTGTACCGGCGCTGGACGACCCGCGGAGAGCTGCTGCGCGACACCTTCGAGGCGCGGTGGTACCTCATCGACCGCATCGATACCGGCAGCCTGCGCGGCGATCTAGTGGCCCTCGGGCGGATGTCGGCCGACATCGTCATCGGCCCGTATGGCCGCGCGGCGCAGCACATCGTGGTCGATGTCCCGCGCTATCCCGAGGTCTTCACCTCGACGGCGCGGTACCGCGAGTCGACGGTGCGCCAGGCCCGCGCAATCGTGCGACGGGCCCAGGCGCGGGGGGAATTGGCCGATATCGTCAAGCCGGGGCTGCTGATCGACTTGGTAGTGGGCGGCATCGCCAACCGCGTGCAGACCACGCCGGATCGGCTGCGCCCCACGATGATCGCCACGATGGACGACTTCCTCGAGGAGATCGTCGACGTGGTGCTGCGCGGTGTGACCGGCCGCTAGATCCGGCGGCCAATACCGGCGGGCGCGGGCGATGCATCCATCCGCGCCACCTTGCCGTCGCGCAGGCGGTATCGATGCAGCACGGTGGTGTGCGACCGGATGCTGCCGTCGAGGGTTCGCACGACCTGGTCGACGGTCACCACGGCATCGCCATCGGGCTCGAACCGCACCTGCATCGGCGTCACCCGCGAGCTGATCAGCGCGAACTGCCGCACCCAGTACCCGCGGACTGCCTCCTGGCCGATCTCGCGCGTGTCGTCGGCCGCGTTGTGCCAATCGACATCGTCGGTCATCCGGGCCAGGCACCCGTCGATATCACGGGAGTTGAAAAGGTCGTAGAAGCTGCGTAGGCGAATCTCGAGGCGATGCTGCTGGTCCATCGTCGGCTCCTTGCTCGACTACCACGTCGGCACAGGCGCACTTCGCGCGGTGGTGATCTACCCCGCGAGCGTGCTGTTGGCACCGCTTCCGGGTCTCACGCGCGGGGCCGGACTGCGGGGTGCCGTGGATCGTCCAGGCGGATAACCAGATCGGCCAGCTCCGCCGGGCCGACCTCGTCGTCGTAGCGATCCAGGGCCGGGAGGGTCCACACCCAGGCGGGCTGGCCCTCGCCCATCCGCCGCGCCCGGGTGGACGGGGATTGGAGCAGATGCACCTCGACGTCGGCGGGCAGGCCGGCGCCCAGCAGAAGATCGCCGTCGATCAGCAGAATCGCGCCATCTGGCGCGACCTGCGGCAGCGCGCGGGTCGCCCGGTTGGTGGCCGGGTCGCGCAGGGTGGGCAGATACGCGCCGGTGCCATCAGGGCCGAGGGGAACGAGCACCTCGCGGCGCAATGCGGAGACGTCCGTCCAGCCGGAGTAGTACGCATCCGGGTCCTCCCGGCCGTACTCGAACCGCAGCGACGCATCGCGCAGGAAGTCCACGGCCCGGACCCGGATCGCCGGGCGGGACAGCGATCGCAGCGGGTCGATAAGGGCGTCGGCGAGCGCAGCGGGCTCGGCGCAGCGCGGTCCGTCGATCAGCACGCGCAGGGCGCCTCCGGCGGTTGCGCGCCCGGCGAGGAAGCCGGCGACCAGTTCAGGCAGCAGGGCCGGCGTCACCGCCGTCCACCGCCCCGGCGCCGGTGCGAGGTAGGGGCTCAGCTCTGGAGGACGAGCTGCGCCTTGACCTGCTGGATAGTGGGGTTCGTCAGCGCGCTGCCGTCGGCGAACACCAGGGTCGGCACGGTGCGGTTGCCGCCGTTGACGTTCTCGACGAGCGCGGCGGCGGCATCATCGAGCTCGATGTTGACCTCGTCGTATGTGATGCCCTCACGCTCCATCGTCTTCTTCAGACGCTGGCAGTAGCCGCACCACGTCGTGCTGTACATCGTTACCGCGCTCATTGCAGTCCTTCCGTCGTTGTCTGCCTCAAGTGAACACGAGGCGGCGGCGCATCCTTCCCGCACAGGCCCGGGACCGACGGCGCGAACTGTCGCACCGAGCTGGCACGATCGAGGGCGTGACCGCCCAGCCGCTGACCGACGAGGCCCATGACGGCTCGGACGATGCAGCGCGGGTCCTGCGGGGCCTGGATCCGGAGCAGGCCGAGGCGGCCAGCGCCGTGCGCGGCCCGGTCTGCATCCTGGCCGGCGCCGGGACGGGCAAGACCCGCGCGATCACCCACCGCATCGCCTATAGCGTCCGCAGCGGGGCCGTCCCGGCCGAGCAGCTGCTGGCCGTGACGTTCACGGCGCGGGCCGCAGGGGAGATGCGCTCGCGGCTGGCTCGCCTCGGGGTCGGCCGGGTCCAGGCCCGAACCTTCCACGCCGCGGCGCTTCGGCAGCTGACGTACTTCGCACCGCAGATCCTCGGCGGCCCGATCCCGGACCTCATCGACAACCCGGTGCGCCTGGTCGGTCAGGTCGCGGCGCGGGCGCGGCTGCGCACCGACCGCACGCAGGTCCGCGACCTCGCGTCGGAGATCGACTGGGCCAAGGCGGTGCTGGCGTCGCCATCGGAGTACGCGGCAGCGGCCGAGGCCGCGGGCCGCATCCCGCCGATCAGCGCCGATGCCGTCGCGAATGTCTACCGCGGCTACGAGGACGCCAAGGACCGCGGCCGGGTCATCGATTTCGCCGACCTGCTCCTGATCACCGCCACCGCCATCGAGTCGATGCCGCAGGTGGCGGCCCAGATCCGGGGCCAGTACCGCCACTTCGTGGTCGACGAGTATCAGGATGTATCGCCGCTGCAGCAGCGCCTGCTCGAGGCCTGGGTCGGGGACCGGGACGACCTCTGCGTGGTCGGCGACGCCAATCAGACGATCTACTCATTCGCCGGCGCCACGCCCGAGCACCTCCTGAGCTTCCCGGATCGGTATCGCGAGGCAGTTGTCGTCCGCCTCGAGCGCGATTACCGGTCCACGCCCCAGGTGGTGGCGCTGGCCAACAAGCTGGTCGCCGGCACGGGGCATGCGCGCCTGCAGCTGATCGGCCAGCGCCCGGATGGCCCCGCGCCTACCTTCGCCGAGTACGACGACGAGCCGGCCGAGGCCGCCGCGGTGGCGAAGGCCTGCCGCGCGCTGATCGACGGCGGGACGCCCCCGGCTGAGATCGCGGTGCTGTTCCGCATCAACGCCCAATCCGAGGTGTACGAGCAGGCGCTGTCCAGCCTGTCGATCCCCTACGTCCTGCGCGGCGGGGAGCGGTTCTTCGACCGCCCGGAGATCCGTGAGGCCCGGCTGCTGCTGCGGGGGGCCGCACGGGCCGGCGGCGAGCCCGAGCCGCTCCTGGACACCGTCCGCGCGACGCTGTCGGGCCTGAACTGGCACGCCGGGTCGCCTCCGCCGGGTGGCGCCGCGCGGGAGCGCTGGGAGTCCCTCGCCGCGTTGGTCGCGCTGGCCGAGGATGTGCTCGGCCTCGACGAGGCCGCGACGCTGGAGACGCTGGTCAACGAGCTGGATCAGCGGGCCGCCCTCCAGCACGCCCCGACAGTCCAGGGCGTCACGCTCGCGTCGCTGCACGCGGCCAAGGGCCTGGAGTGGGATGTCGTCTATCTCGTCGGGCTGGTCGACGGCACGCTGCCGATCCAGCATGCCAAGACCGAGGAGCAGATTGCCGAGGAGCGGCGCCTGCTCTACGTCGGGATCACCCGCGCGCGGGAGCGGCTGCACCTGTCGTGGGCGCTGGCCCGCGCGGTCGGCCAGCGCCGTGGACGCAAGCCCAGCCGATTCCTCGACACCCTGCGAACCGCCCGCCGCGATGTGCGCACCGCCCGCCCCGCGACGTCCGACCGCAAGGCCGTGGCGGCCGACGCCGAGCTGTTCGGCCGGCTGCGGGCCTGGCGCAAGAAGCAGTCCGAGGCCCAGGAGGTGCCGGCGTATGTCGTGTTCTCCGACGCGACGCTGGTTGCCATCGCCGATGCGCGGCCCGGTGACCTCGGTGCGCTCGGAGCGGTGCCCGGCGTAGGGCCGACAAAGCTAGCTCGCTATGCGAATCCGGTGCTCGAGGCCATCGGCGGTGGCGAGCCCGAGGCCGTCGACATCTAGCTCGCCCCGCCGCCCGGAATGGACGCTGGCGGGAAGTGATTGCCGAGCGGCATTAATTCGATTGCGCATCGGTTCGAGCATTGGCTAACGTGTCCAGCGGGCCCGCTGAGGGCCCGCGAGACAATCCCGTTCGACGCCATTTCACGCGCAGCGCCCGATGCCCGGGCGCAGCGGACAGCCCGGAGGTGACCTGCGATGACCACGACTCTGCTGACCACGCACGTCACCCTCCTGCCGTCTGTCTTCCTGATTCCGTGCACGGCGTCGCCCGTTGCCGCAATGTCCACTGCCGCAATGTCCACTGCCGGCATGTCCGCTTCCGTCTCGTCCGCTACGCGCGCCAGCGTCGTCGATGTCCCGGCGGTAGATGTCCCGGCGATCGACGGCAACTGGTCGCGCGGACGCAATGACTTCGGAATGGCGAACTACGGCAAGACGCTCGACGCACCGGCAGCTAAGCACGCTAAGGCAGTGGATCCACCTCGAGGCACGAACGTCTGAGAACACGCAGACAGCAGCCTCGAGGCCGCGGATCCCACTGGGATCCGCGGCCTTTCTGCTTTCCCGGCTGCTGACAGTCGCCCGATCCGGCGAGATCGATAGCCACCGCAAGAAACGGAAGTTCAATCCCATCGTCCGATGGGGCGACAGAGAAGGTGACGACATGACTGCGACCCTCCCGGCTCGGGACACCGCGCACTTCGACGTGCGTACGTGGGATGGCATGGCCGGTTTCGAGTCCGGCCACCAGACCGGGACGCTCGAGCTGTCTCCGTCCTGGGTCGACAATGTGACCCCCGCGCACCTGCGCAGCGACCTGCCCTGCCAGGTGGAGGACAGCGACCTCTGGTTCGCCGAGACCCCGGCGCAGCTGGAGTCGGCGAAAGCCAGTTGCGCGCCGTGCCCGTTGCGCGCCAGCTGCCTCGCCGGTGCGCTCGAGCGGCGCGAGCCTTGGGGCGTCTGGGGCGGGGAGATCCTGGAGCGCGGTGCGGTGATCGCCCGCAAGCGCCCGCGCGGCCGGCCCCGGAAGGAAGCCGCGTAGTACTTGCCCGGCTTCGCCCGCGCTCCGCCGAGGGCGCACCTGTGTATCACGGTGCGCGTTTGCGCCTAGCGGGCGAAGCCGGGCTGCCAGCGCTCGACGATGCCGCGATAGCCGGCACTCGCGCCGAGCTGGCAGAGCACCCCGATGGAGCCGAGCGTGACCCGGTGGATCAGCAGATAGGACGGCGGCAGATTCAACGAGCGGCCGGCCATGGAGATCTCGCTGCGCGGGTCGGCGATCCGGGCGGCCTCGGTCCGCATCCAATCCCGGGAGAACGTGAAAGTCGGCGCAGCCAGCGGCTCGAGCATCGGGCGCAGGTACTCATAGACCCGATCGGGATTGACCGAGATGTCCGGGCGGATGAAGTTCTCATCCCGCAGGCCCTGCACCACGCCCTCGACGTCGCCGTCGATCGCCAGCCGGGTCAATCGCCCAAGAGGCTCGGGCAAACCGTCCGGGAAGTGCGCAACCGCCCCGAAGTCGATGACGCCGAGGCGCCCATCGTCCAGCAGCCGGAAGTTGCCCGGGTGCGGGTCGGCATGCAGCAGGCCAGCGCGGGCCGGTGCGGAGAAGTGCAGCAGCGCCAGCATGGAGCCGGCCCGATCGCGCTGCTCCTGGGTGCCGGTGGCGATGATCGCCGACAGCGGCGTGCCATCGAGCCATTCGGTGACCAGCGCCTTCGGGGCGCTGGCGACCACACGAGGGACGATAATGTCGGGATCACCGTCGTAGGCCTTGGCGAAGGCCCGCTGCGACTGCGCCTCGAGGGTGTAGTCGAGCTCCTCGAGCACCCGGGCCTTGAGCTCGGTCAGCAGGGGCTTGATGTCCAGCCCGGGGGATAGCCGGCTGAAGAGGCGCGCGAACCGGGACAGCTGCGCGAAATCCGCCATCAGCGCCGGGCCAGCGCCAGGGTACTGGATCTTCACGGCGACGCGCCGCCCGTCGGCCCAGACCGCCCGGTGAACCTGGCCGATGCTGGCCGCGGCGGCCGGGGTGTCATCGAAAGAGGCGAATCGGTCCCGCCAGGTCCGTCCGAATTGCTCGGCCAGGACGCGATGCGCGGTGGCCAGCGGCATCGGCGGCGCGGCCTCCTGCAGCTTGGTGAGCGCTTCGCGATACGGCGCGGCGTTCTCCTCCGGCAGTGCGGCCTCGAAGACCGACAGCGCCTGGCCCAGCTTCATCGCCCCGCCCTTGAGCTGACCCAGGACGGTGAACAGCTGCTCGGCGGTCTTCTGCTGCAGTGCAGCCGTTACGGTCTCGGCCGGCGTGCCGGTCAGTCGGCGTCCCAGGCCCAGCGTGGCTCGTCCGGCGGCGCCCAGAGGAAGGGCCGCGAGGCGTGCTGTCCTGGCGACCTGGTTTCGGGGGATCTCGGCCACCCACCCATCTTGACCGATATTCACTGGTCCCGCATGTGAGTCGTGATCACGCGCGCTCCTCGTGGCACGGGCATGCAGCATGCGTCGGACGGGAACGCCGTCTCACGCGCCAATCCGGGAGGGTCAGCTCGAGCGTCCCATTCATCGACGCCGGCGCCTCCCCGTCCAGGAAGCCCAGCGCCTGCAGGGCCGCGAGGCCAGTGGCTGCTGTGCAGAGGGCAACATCGGAGGCCTCGAAGCGGGTCGGGCCAGCCGCCAACTGAGCCGCAAGGCCCGGCCAGGCCGGATCCCGGTCGATGCGGTGCAGATCGGCGCAGCGCAGGCAACTTGTGCGGCCTGGAACAACGAGCGGCCCGATCACCGCGCGCGCCGCGTCGACACCTACGACCAGATGCGGGACGCCCTCGCCCTGCAGACGGCGCCGTAGATCATCATCGGGCGGCCGCGATCCGGTGATGATCATCAGGTCCGGGGCCCTCTCGTCGCTGTTGCTGCCGATATCGACCTCCGGCGCCGCGGCCCTGATCGCCGCGGCCGCGGCGTCGCTTCGGCGCCGCCCCTCATCGGCCACCGTCACTCCGCCGGGCATGGCCTGCCAGAGCCGGGCGTCTCCGCCGAAGGGGACGTCGACGCGCCCGACCCCGGCGGCCGCGAGCACCGACCCGATGGCGACCGCCAGTCGATCGGTCCCCACGAGGCGAATCGCGCGACTGCGCCTGGCGGTCATTGCCGCCGCGGCCTGATCGCCCAGTCGGGCCGCCAGCGCACCGAGGTCGGGAAGCAGCCGCTCGGGGAGATCGCGACGGACCAGCCCGATCCGCCTCGCGGCAATGGCGCGCGGCGGGTGCCACAGCAGCCTGAGGGAGTGGAGGGCCTGCTGCGCGGCCGCGACCTCGCTCTTCGCTGACTGAGTTCTTGCTGCCTCGTCTGGGTCGATGTCGTTTGGGCCGATCCCTGCCTTGCCGTGGCCTGGATCGGTGTAGCCGGGATGGATGTGGCCGGGCTCGCTGTCCTTGGGGTCACGGGGACCGTCGACGATGGCGGCCAGGCTGACGGGATCGACGCCGTGCAGGACGTAGGCACGGCCGCCGGATTCCCACTGCACGGAGTCGGGTGTGCGCCAGAGCACGCGCGTGCCGGGCGCCACCTGAAGCCGGCCGCGCCCGCCGGGTCCAGCACGGTCGATCAGCTCGGCCGGGGCGATGAGCTCGGCCGGGGCGATGAGCTCTGCGGGGGCGCTGAGGAGCGCGGCCGGCTCCGGCTGTGGTGTCATGGCCCGCAGAGTGCCATCGGGCGGTGATTCGGGATCGAAGTTGTGCACAGGTCGATCCGCAGTTCGACCGACTCTATCCACACATTGTGGATAACCCTGTGCATAGAAGAGGTGGTTATCCACCTGCTGTGGCTGAACTGTCGAGTGGAACCCGAGGTTCACTCTAGATTCGGTGAATGCTCAGCCACCCTGGCCGGTCGACGGCGGACGACGCTCCGGACATCGAGGTTCGGCGCAGCGATCGCCGCCGCCGAACAGTGTCGGCGTATCGCGAGGGCGATCGGATCATCGTGCTGCTGCCCGCGCGCTTCACCCGCGCGCAGGAGCGGGAGTGGGTCCCGAAGATGGTCGACTCGGTGCTCCAGCGCGAGCAGCGGGCGGCCAACCGCGGACCGCGCCGCAGCGATGATGTGCTCATGAGCCGAGCTGGTCAGCTCTCGGCGCGGCACCTGAACGGCCTGGCGCGTCCGTCTCAGGTGCGGTGGGTGGCGACCATGCGCACCCGATGGGCCTCGTGCACGCCGGTCGACGGCACCATCCGGGTATCCGAGCGCCTGCGCACAGTGCCGGATTGGGTCCTGGACTACGTGCTTGTGCACGAGTTGGCGCACCTGCTGGTGCCGGGCCACGGCCCGGATTTCTGGGCCTGGGTCGAGCGCTACCCGCGCACGGAGCGCGCCCGCGGGTACCTCGAAGGGCTGTCGGCCGGAGCTGGGCTGGAGATAGGTACCGACACGGACACCGACAGCGACGCCGACGAGCCGGATCTCAGCTAGCCGAGGGCCCAGCCGCCGGGGCGCTGCCGTCGGGTCCCTCGTGCGGGGGAAGCGCATTCAGATCCGCGATCAAATCATCGGCTGGATCCATCTGGGAGCGCGCCGCGAAGCCCGCGGGGTCATCGAGATCATCGGCGGACGGCATGAGGTCCGGGTGCGACCACAGCTGATCGCGGGCCTCGGCGCCGCCGATGGCCTCCAGTGCCGTCCACAGCGCCGCGGCGTCGCGGAGGCGCCGCGGCCGCAACTCGAGCCCGACCAGCGTGGCGAAGGTGTGCTCCGCCGGGCCGCCGGTTGCCCGTCGCCGGCGGGTGGTCTCCTGCAGCGCGATGGCGCCGGGCAGTCGCGGCCCGGCCGCGGACGACACCACCGCGTCGACCCAGCCCTCGACCAAGGCCAGCAGCGTCTCTAGCCGGCCCAGTACGGCCTGCTGCTCGGGTGTGGTCTGCGGCTCGAACAGCCCGCCGGACAGCGCCTCCTGCATGGCCTCGGGGTTGCTCGGGTCCAGCCCAGTGATGGCCCGCTCCATCGCGGCGGAGTCCACGACGATGCCGCGGGCGTAGGCGTCGACGGAGTCCAGCAGCCGCTGGCGCAGCCACGGGACGTGGGCGAAGAGCCGCTGGTGGGCGGCCTCGCGCAGCGCCAGGTACAGGCGCACCTCCTCGTCGGGGCGTCCGAGGCCCTTGCCGAATGCGGCGACATTCTCCGCCACGAGCGCGCCGGTGCCCGCCGGTCCGAGGGGCAGGCCGATATCACTGGCCCCATGCACCTCGCTGGCCAGCGCGCCGAGCGCCTGCCCGATCTGGGCGCCGAACATCATCCCGCCGACCTGGTTCAGCATCCCGGCCATCGGCCCGGCCTGGGCCCGCAGCTCTTCCGGCAGGCTGGTGGCCATGGCGGCGGCGACGCGAGCCGCGACGGGGTCGCAGAGCGCGCTCCACACCGGCAGCGTCCGCTCGACCCATTCGACTCGGCTCCACGCCTCGGCGTTGGTAACGCCTGAGGGCAGCGTGGTGGCCTCGTCGAGCCAGAGGTCCGCCAGGCGCAGCGCGTCGATCATGGCGGTGCGATCGCTGATCGCCACCATCTGATGGCCCTCGGCGAGCTGGGACAGCGCAATCTGACGGGCCAGGTCCCAGTTGACCGGGCCCCCCGACCACGACATCAGCTTCTGCAGCTCGGCGAACAGCGGGATCTTGCCGGCGAGGTCGTCGGGCAGGCCGCCGGCCGCCGAGCCGAAGGGGCTGAACGGACCGAAGCCCAGCGGAAGGGCGGGATCGGCGTCGTCGTCCCGATCGCCGCCGTCGCCGCGCTCGTGGGAACCGAAGCCGAAGGGCACGTCACTCATGTCGTCCACGGTAGTGCGACGAATGCTGGGCGCGATCGGTGCCGCGTTTCGCCGAGGGCGAAGGCGCGGGTGCCGCTAGCGTCCCGGCCATGGGATGGCAGTTCTGGCTCGCGGCGCCGCTGCTCGTGACGATGTCCGCTGCGGTGCTGGTGTGGTGGCAGGCCCGGCCCCGGGCGACGCCGTCGGTGCATATCCGCGTCCGGGACCACCATCGGTTCCTGGACGAGCTCGGGCGCCACAGCGGCGGCGGCGACATCGCCCCGACATCGGTGGTCATCGCCGCGGATCAGCCCGCACCGCAGGCCTGAGCCGGCGCCCAGCTCGCGCCGCTATCCTCAGCGCCCGTGAGCCGTCGCGTCAGGACCCTCGCCGCCTCGGCGGTGCTGCTGCTCGTGCTGGTTGTCCTCGCGGCGACCCTGCGCGTCCCGTACGTGATCCTCGGGCCGGGCCCGACGTACAACACCCTGGGCGCCGATGACGCGGGCGCGCCGATCATCGCGATAGACGGCCGGAGCCCGAACGACACCAGCGGCAATCTGAATCTGACGACCGTCAGCGTGCGCTCGCAGAATGTCACTGTCTTCGAGGCGATCAAGGGCTGGCTCGCCGGCGATCGCGTGGTCGTGCCGCGCGAGACGGTGTACCCGCCGGGGCGGAGCACCGAGGAGGTCAACAAGTCCAACACCCAGGACTTCGTGAATTCCCAGGACTCGGCGCAGACCGCGGCATTCTGCGAGCTCGGCTACCCCGACGGCCTGGGCGTCAGCTCGATCAGCGCCGGATCGCTGGCGGCCGGTGTCCTGCAGGTCGGGGACGTCCTGCTGACCATCAACGGCGCGGGCGTGGGCGACATCGCATCGCTCACGGCGCTGCTGTCGGGGACGACGCCGGGTCAGGTGGCCGATGTCGGCATCGCGCGCGTGGGCGTGGAGTCGACGGTCAAGGTCACCCTGGTTGCGGCCGCGGACGGATCCACCGGCGGACGGCTCGGGATCAGCGTGTCGACCGGCTGCCACGCCCCGTTCAAGGTGGATCTCGGCTTGGCCAACTCGATCGGCGGCCCCTCGGCCGGGCTGATGTTCGCCCTGGGCATCATCGACATGGTCGGGGACACCGACCTGACGGGCGGAAAGTTCATCGCCGGCACCGGCACTATCACTGCGGCCGGCCAGGTCGGGCCGATCGGCGGGATCCCGCTGAAGATGATCGCGGCCAAGCGCGCCGGCGCAACGGTGTTCCTGGCCCCCGCGGACAACTGCGGCGAGGTGCGCGGCAACACCCCGGACGGGCTCACCGTCATCAGGGTCGACACGCTGCACGGGGCGATCGAGGACCTCAAGGACCTGCAGGACGGCGGCCAGATCACCACCTGCTGAGCGGCCGGTTGCCCCAGTGCCCAATTGCCCGTCGACTCAGTCGAGCCAGGGCGCCGCTCAGTCGAAGGTGGCGTGCAGCGCGGCCACGAGGTTGGCAGCCAGCGATGACCCGTAGAGCACCTCGTCGCCCTCGCCCTCCAGGCCGCGCAGTCGCAGGATCCCGGAGCTTCGGCCATCGCGGCGCACGCTGACCACGAGGCGCGCCTCGCGCCGGTCGGGGTGGGCCAGGGCGATCGCTACGCCCTCGGCGCCGTCGGGAAGGTCCTGCTCGGCGTCGGGCGGCAGAAGCACGATCTCCTGGGATACCGCGCAGCCGATCACCTCGTCGGGCCAGGCGATCTGGGCCAGCGCGTCGTCCAGATCCGGCGCCGGCATCTCGTCCTGCTCAACCGGGGTCAGTGAGCCGGCCGGCGCCTCCGTGCCGGCCAGGCCCAGCGACGCCGCGGTGTCGGGGTCGTTCACCAGAGTGCTGGTCTCGACCAGGGCGAATAGCGCCGCGGCGTGGTCCCAGCCGCGGGCCGATACGTAGGACTCGATCTCGGCGGTCACGGCATCGAGCACGAAGTCGATGGCGGGCGCGTCTGCGGCTTCGGTCATGGCTCCCATCCTCTCAGCCGATGGCGGGCGCGGGAAAATCGGCGGTCCGCGGCGAGCCACGACGGAACTACCGCCCGCAGCGAGGCGTTGGCTTTGCCGGACGCCTCTGCCCGAATACGTAGGTCAGACTCATCCCGAACCGATCATTGCCAGTGACTGCACCGAGGAGCAACCGCCTGTGACTATGCGTTCGCCGCTGCCGGAGATCCGCCTGTCGCGACGGGCCAAGCTGAGCGTGAGCGTCATCGGCACGGTCATCGTGCTGCTGATCCTCGCGACATCGTCGGTCGGGGTGTACACCGACTGGCTTTGGTTCGGCGAGGTCGGCTACCGCGACATCTTCGCCTCGATCATCGGCACCCGGATCCTGCTGTTCCTCGTGTTCGGCCTCGTGGTGTCCCTCGCGATCGCCGCCAATATCGTCGTGGCCTACATCCTGCGGCCGCCGTTCCGGCCGATGTCCTTGGAGCAGCAGAACCTCGAGCGCTACCGGATCGTGGTCGAGCCGCGCAAGAAGCTCATCGTCGGGGCGATCTTCGGGCTGGCGCTCATCTCGGCCGGCTCCTCGGCGCAGGTGCACTGGCAGACCTGGATGCTCTGGCGCAACGGCGGGTCGTTCGGCGTCAAGGACGCCCAGTTCGGCAAGGACGTGTCGTTCTTCGCTTTCGATTACCCGTTCTACCGGCTGCTGCTGGGCTTCGGCTTCTCCGCCGTCATCTTCAGCGCAATCGCCGCGGTCGCGGTGCACTACCTGTTCGGCGCCGTGCGCCTGCAGACGGCCGGGCCGAAGATCACCGTCGCCGCCCGCCGCCACCTCACGGTGCTGCTGCTGGTGTTCCTGCTGCTCAAGGCCGCCGCGTACTGGCTGGATCGCTACGGGATCGTCTTCTCCGAGCGCAGCAAGTTCACCGGCGCCTCGTACACCGACGTCAACGCCGCGCTTCCGGCGAAGACCGGGCTGTTCTTCATTGCCCTGCTCATCGCCGGCGCGGTACTGGCCAGCATCTGGCTGCGCAGCTCGGTGCTGCCGGCCATCGCCCTCGCCGGCCTCATGGTCGTCAGTTTGCTGGCTAACGGTTTGATCCCCGTGCTGATGCAGCAGTTCTCGGTCACGCCGAACGCGAACGACAAGGAAGCCAAATACATCAGCCGCAACATCGCTGCGACCCGCGAGGCCTACGGGATCGTGGACGCCGATGACGGCGGCAGCGTCAATTACGTGCCGTACGCCGGGGTGGCGACGCAGTCGGCCGCCGATCTCCCCAAGGACACCGCGACGGTCTCCAATATCCGCATCCTCGACCCGAATGTGGTGTCGCCGGCATTCACCTTCCAGCAGCAGATCCAGAACTTCTACGGCTTCACCTCGCCGCTCGATGTCGACCGGTACACCACCAACGGCGTCACCAGCGACTACGTCGTAGGCGTGCGCGAGCTCGACGTCGACAACTTCGCGGACAACCAGAACAACTGGATCAGCAAGCACACCGTCTACACCCACGGCTACGGCATGGTCGCGGCCCAGGCCAGCAGCACCATCGCGAACAAGGGCGACTTCGCCGAGAGCAATATCCCCCCGACCGGGTTCCTCGGCATCACCCAGCCCCGCGTGTACTACGGCGAGCTGATGCCGGATTACAGCATCGTCGGGGCCGCTGGAGCGCGGGAGAACGATGGCGACAAGCAGACATTCAGCTACGACGGCGACGGCGGGGTCTCGCTGTCGAGCCTGGTCAATCGGCTGGCTTTCGCAGTGAAGTACCGCGAAGCCAGCTTCGTGCTGAACGACGCGGTGTCCGGTGGATCCAAGATCATCTTCGACCGGGACCCACGCGAGCGGGCGCAGAAGATCGCCCCGTTCCTGACCTTCGACACCGACCCGTACCCGGTTGTGTCGAACGGGCGAATCGTCTGGATGCTGGACGCGTACACGACCATGTCCAACTATCCATACGCCGAGCACAAGGCGCTGGATGACATCACGACCGACTCGCTCTCGCGGGATACGGGGACGCAGAAGGACGAGACGATCAACTACATCCGGAACTCGGTGAAGGTGACCGTCGATGCCTACGACGGCACGGTCAACCTCTACGAGTGGGATGAGTCCGACCCGATGCTGAAGGCGTGGATGAAGTCGTTCCCGGACCTCATCAAGGACAAGTCCGAGATGCCCAGCGAGCTGCGCGAGCACGTCCGGTACCCGCAGGATCTCTTCAAGGTCCAGCGCAGCCTGCTCGAGCTGTACCACATCGACTCGCCGCGCGACTTCTACTCCGAGACGAACAAGTGGACGGTTCCCAACGACCCGGCCTCGACCACGAGTGTCGATCAGCCGCCGTACTACCTGTTGGCCGCGCCGGCCGATGGCAGCTCGACGGAGCCGGCCTACCAGCTGACCTCGCCGATGAAGGTGAACTCGCGCCCGAACCTCGCCGCGTATATCTCGGTCATCAGCGACAACGGGCCGAATTACGGCAAGATGACCGTGCTCGAATTGCCGACCGACACCCAGGCCCAGGGCCCTGAGCAGGTGTACCAGAAGTTCAACTCCGAGCCGGTGATCACCCAGGACATCTCGCTGTTCACCTCGGCCAGCGCCAAGGTTATCCACGGGAACCTCCTGACCCTCCCTGTCGGCGGCTCGTTCCTCTACGTCGAGCCGCTATACCTGCAGAGCACCAAGGCCGACTCCTTCCCGGTCCTGCAGCGCGTGCTGGTGCTGTTCAAGGACAAGATCGGCTACGGGACGACCCTGGCGCAGGCGCTGCTGAACCTCACGCAGGACCGGGTGGGCCAGGACATCGACACGGGCTCGATCGTCACGCCGATCGACCCCGATGTGCAGGGCGGCGGCACGACCGGCCCGACACCGACCCCGTCGGCCACGACACCGGCGCCAACCGGTACCGGCAGCACCGGGTCCACCACGATCGACGGCGTGCTCACTCAGCTCAGCGCGGCGGCCAACCGCCTCCAGCAGGCGTATCAGAGCGGGGACCTAGCGGCGATCGGCCAGGCTCAGGCTGACCTCAAGCGGCTGTCGGATCAATACCTCAGCCTCCGAGTCCAGCAGACGGCCGCGCCGACGCCCACGCCCACGTCGTCGTAGGTCGGGCCCGTCACCGCGCCACAACCCTGGATAGACAAGGGGAGTGGCGCGGTGGCGTCGCCCGCCACAAACATGCGGTAACATTTGAGGAGCAACGCGGGGTGGAGCAGCTCGGTAGCTCGCTGGGCTCATAACCCAGAGGTCGCAGGTTCAAATCCTGCCCCCGCTACCAAAAGGCCCCGTACTTGCTGGGAAACCAGCAAGTACGGGGCCGTTTCTTTTGAGGCGATGTGGTAGTCAGCGACGCAGGGGCCTCCGCGAGGAGCTCACCCCAGGGTGGCGGTCAGTGCTTGAAGGCGTCCTTGACGTTCTCGCCGGCATCTTTCAGGTCGGCTGTCGCTTGGTCCTTCTTGCCCTCGGCCTCGGTCGAGTGGTCGTCGGTGGCCTTGCCAACGGCCTCCTTGGCCTTGCCGCCGGCGTCCTCGGCGGCGTTCTTGATCTTGTCGACTGCGCTCATTCCGGCTCCTCTATCAATGGGATGTGGCGGGGATCAGCGGCGCTTCGAGGGCGCCGTCGCTCAGTGCTTCC
>JAOPVO010000295.1 GCA_025966155.1 Pseudonocardiales bacterium | reverse complement strand
GACGGCTGCGTCCTGAGCTAGCTCACCACACGCCGAAGAGGGCGGGCACCCGGATCCGGGTGCCCGCCCTCTTCGGCGTGTGGTGAGCTAGCTCAGGACGCAGCCGTCTCTGCGGCGGCGAGCTCCTCGGCGATCTGCGGCTCGAGCCGCTCGAGGGAGCGCCAGAGCGACAGCGCCGGCAGGGCGGACGGACGAGCCGCGCGCACCTTGGCGTTGGCGTCCTCGAGGTTGTCGCCGTTCAGCATCAAGTAGACGATCGCCACTGCGGCAGTGCGGGAGACACCGGCCTGGCAGTAGATGCCGACGATCTCGCCGTCGGTGATCAGCTTGTCGACGTGCCGGCCCGCCTTGAGGATCAGGTGATCCTGGTTGGGGATGAGGTCCTCGATGGGCTCCCAGTCGACCTCGACGAACCCGTACTTCGGCGGACGGCCCTCGTTGCGCAGGTCGACCAGGCGAGTAGCGCCGGCTCCGGCCATCATGGGGGCGTCAATCGAACTTCCGAGCATCAGATTGTCGCTGACCTTGCCCCAGCTACTTGCGTACAAAGCGACCAGACTCTCTTTCCGCGTGCGATGGTGTTGGCGTTGTCTGCGGCTCGTGTTTCCAGCCGTGTGGCCCGCTGCCGGACAGACAGTGCGCCGACCTGATGGTAAGCACCCGACCCGATACAGGCACGGGCTGTGAGGACGCTCACAAAGGTGTCACGCGGAGCATACGGGAACAGCGCCCAGCCACTGGCCCGGCGCACTCGCGAGGGCCCGTTCCGGCCATTTTCGGCACTCGGACCGTCCGTAGAGGAACCGGGCCGAAACCACCCTTGCGGGAACCGGCGCTGATCGGCAGATTGATCGCGGGAGCAATCGCCAGCAACTCCTTTTGCGCGGCTCTTGTGCTTTGAGCCGCCGATGGAGTAACCAAAGGAGGCGGCACGGGCATCCCGCCCGCGCCACCTGCTGCACTGCACGCACGGGACGCCCTGGGCCGGACCGCTCAGTCCCGTACGTGATCTCCGTCCGGCACACCGTTGTTCTCGACGAAGGGTTTTTCATGAGCGACGCCGACATCTCGGTAGAAGACTTCAAGATCAAGGCCCGGACGTGGCTCGCCGCCAACGCCCCGCACGCGGGCGACGCCGTGGACAAGGAAATCTCCGGCTACGCCAACGACGCCGTTGCGGCGCAGAAGGCCATGCAGGCCAAGCTTTTCGATGCCGGGTTCGCCGGGATCACCTGGCCCAAGGCGTACGGCGGCCAGGGCCTGACCGACGAGCACCAGCTCGCGTTCAACGTCGAGGCCTCGGACTACGTCCTGCCCTCGATCTACGCCATCGGCTTCGGCATGTGCGGGCCGACGATTATGGACCTCGGTACCGAGGAGCAGAAGCTGCGCTACATCCCCGAGATGCTGCAGGGGCAGGTTGTCTGGTGCCAGCTGTTCTCCGAGCCCGGCGCCGGCTCCGATGTCGCGGGCCTGTCCACGCGGGCCGAGCAGGACGGCGACGAGTGGGTCATCAACGGCCAGAAGGTGTGGACGTCGGGCGCGCAGATCTCCCGCTACGGCTGCATGCTCGCCCGCACGGACCCGACGGTGCCCAAGCACAACGGCATCACGATGTTCATCGTCGACATGTCCGACCCGGGCGTCGATGTGCGGCCGCTGCGCCAGGCCACCGGCGAGGCTCCGTTCAACGAGGTCTACTTCGACAACGTGCGCCTGCCGCTGGACTCCACCGTCGGCGAGGTCAACGCCGGCTGGGCGTCGGCGGTCATGATGCTGCGTCACGAGCGGATCTCCATCGGCACCAGCGCGCGCAAGCCCGCGAACCCGCTGTCGTTCCAGTCGATCCTCGCGTTCGCGCAGAAGGAAGGCCGCACGGCCGACCCGATCGCCCGCGACCGGCTCGCCTGGTTCTACTCGATCGACACCTCGGTCAACCTGCTCTCGAGCCGGATGCGCCAGGAGGTCGACGCCGGTGTGGAGCTGCGCGCCCGCGGCTCCATCGCCAAGCTCGCCGGCGCCTTCGCCGCGCGCAACGCGATCGATGCTGCCGACGAGGTCGGCGGCAACGACATCATCGCGTGGGAGGGCAAGTCCTTCCCCCCCACCACCTACGGCATCGTCAGCGCCCCCGGCGCGGGCATTGCCGGCGGCAGCAACGAGATCCAGCGCGGCATCATCGGCGAGCGCGTTCTGGGCTTGGCGAAGGACCCGCAGCTGGACCGCGAGATCCCGTTCAACGAACTGCGCAAGGCCACCATGACCTTCAAGACCCCGACCCGCTGATTCAACGAGGAATCGAGGAACTACGCACATGGAACTCGTACTTACACCCGACCAGGAAGAATTCCGCACATCGCTGCGCCGCTTCATCACGGAGCAGGCGTCGCTCAAGCACGTGCGCGCCACGCAGGATGCCGGCGAGGGATTCGACAAGGCCACGTGGACCCGTCTGGCCACTGACCTCGGTGTTGCCGGCGTGCTCATCTCCGACGAGCACGGCGGCCTGGGCGACGACGGCGGCATCGTGCTGGCGTCGGTCATCCAGGAGGAGCTCGGTCGCGGCCTCGTGCCGTCGCCCTTCTTCTCCTCCAGCGTCGTCGCGGCGGCCCTGATCAACTCCGCCGGCGACGCGGCTGTTGCCGCCGACCTCCTGCCGGGCATTGCCTCGGGCGAGGCGCTGGTCACCATCGCCGCGACCGAGGGCCCCGAGTCCTGGATCCCGGCGAAGGTCGCCACCACGGCCGAGGAGAAGGACGGCGGCTGGGTCCTTCAGGGCCAGAAGAGCCTGGTGCTCGACGCGCAGACCGCGACGTCGATCATCGTGCTGGCCAGCACGTCGGCCGGCGAGGCGCTGTTTGTGGTCGACGCCGGCGCCGAGGGCCTCAATGTCATTCCGCTGAGCGTCCTGGACCGTGGCCGCAGCGCCGCGCGCCTCGAGCTGCGCGACGTGGCCGCCAAGAAGATCGACGCCGCCGATGTGGCCGCCACCCTGGCGTACACCGACAGCGTCGCGAGTGCCCTGCTGGCCGCCGAGATGTACGGCGCGCTGAACAACGCCCTCGAGATCACCGCCGAGTACGCCAAGGTCCGGGTGCAGTTCGCCCGCCCGATCGGCTCGTTCCAGGGTGTCAAGCACCAGCTGGCCGACATGGCCATGAACACCGAGCTGGCGTACTCGATGGTCCGCCATGCAGCCTGGGCCGGCGACAAGGCGCCCGAGGAGTTCGCGGTTTCCGCGCTCGCGGCTCTGGTCAACACCTCGAATGTCCACTTCGACGGCGCGGCTCGCATGATCCAGCTGCACGGTGGCATCGGGTTCACGTGGGAGCACGACGCCCACCTGTTCTACAAGCACGCGAAGACCGCTCAGCTGCTGCTGGGCACCCCCGGCCAGCGGCGCGCGCTGCTCGCCGACCGCCTCGGCATCTGATCCAGCCGAAGGCACCAGCACGATCCCGCGTTAGTCAGCGGGAGATCTGATCCGCACTGATAGGCACCATCGGCCGGGCAGCAGCGAGAACATCGCATGCTGTCCGGCCGGTTGTCCATCAGGGCCGTCTCCCCCTGTGTCACACCGTTAGCGCTCCGGCGGACGCCCCACCCAAGCTCCGGACCGAGCTGCGCCCGCGCCGACGCGCTGACCGACTGGGCCAATGAGGGTCCAGCCTTCCCCCGAAAGGACGGCAATGCGATGCCAGGACCGCTGAGTGGAATTACCGTCATCGAGTTGGCCGGCATTGGCCCGGGCCCGTTCTGCGGGATGATGCTCGCTGACATGGGCGCGGATATCATCCGCATCGACCGCGTGGGCGGCGGGCGCTCGCGCGACGCGGCGCAGGTGGCCATGAATGCCCTCGACCGCGGGCGGCGCTCCATCGGGGTCGACACGAAGACTGCCGAGGGCCGCGACATCGTCCTCGCGCTGGCCGAGAAGGCCGATGTCCTCATGGAGGGCTTCCGCCCCGGGGTCGCCGAGCGACTCGGCCTCGGCCCGGACGTCGTGCTCGAGCGCAATCCCGCGATCGTCTACGGCCGCATGACCGGCTGGGGCCAGACCGGCCCGTGGGCGCAGGCCGCCGGACACGACGGGGTCTACCTCGCGATCACCGGCGCGCTGGCCCACATCGGCCAGCCCGACCGCCCACCGGTCCCCCCGCTGAACATGCTCGGGGACTTCGGCGGCGGCGGGATGCTGCTCGCCTTCGGCATCGCCTGCGCGCTGTTCGAGTCGAAGATCTCGGGCAAGGGCCAGGTCGTCGACGCGGCCATCGTCGACGGCAGCGCGCTGCTGACGGCGATGCTGCGCTACACCGTCGACACCGGCGTGGATAAGGGGCGCCACAACAACACCCTCGATGGCGGCGCGCCGTTCTACAACGTCTACGAGACCTCCGACGGCGGCTACATGTCGATCGGCCCGATCGAGCAGAAGTTCTCCGAGGAGTTCCTCGCCCGCCTCGGCATCGGCCCCGATGACGAGCTTCGGACTCGGCTCTACGACCAGAGCGCGTGGCCCGAGCTCCGGGACCGTCTCACCGCGATGTTCCTGACCAAGACCCGCGACGAGTGGACCGAACTGCTGTCCGGCACCGACGCCTGCGTCGCCCCCGTGCTCGATGTCCGCGAGGCCCCGTCGCACCCGCACAACGTCGCCCGCGACGCCTTCATCTCCCTGGGCGGGGTCATGCAGCCGGCCCCCGCGCCGCGCTTCGACCGGACCGTCCCGGAGCTGGGCCGCCCGGCACCGGTCGCCGGCGTCGACACCCGCGAGATCCTCGCCGGCCTGGGCTACGACGACTCCAGGATCGATCAGCTCGTCGCCACCGGCGTGGCCGGCTGATGCCCACGCCGGCGTAGCCGGCTGGCGGGGACTACCGGGGCCGGTAGTCCCCGGGCGCGCTCACGACGGTCCCGCCTACGGGGACGGGCGGAACGTGGGCAGGGCAAGGGGCACCGGCCCGCCGCGGGTGGCGTGCGCCTCGGCGGCCAGCGCGGCCCGGATCTGGGCCGGGTCCATGATCGGCCCGGCCGTCGAGACCGTGACCGCGGGCTGGGCATCGACGGCGGCGGGATCGCGCGCGACCTCGACGAAGGCCGCCGCGACGGGTGCCCATGTCTCGGCGAGGTCGTCCTCGACGGCGGTCAGCCGGTCCAGCAGCCGCTCGACGTCCCACTGCTCGGAAACCTCGGCGTCGTCCCCCGCCCACCGGGCCAGGATCTCCCGGGTGGCCTCGATGTGGAACTGGAAGCCCCACGCCAGCCGCCCGATGCGGAAAGCCTGGTTGTCATAGGACGGCGAGCTGGCCAGCAGGATCGCGCCCGGCGGCAGAGCAGTGACCGCATCGCGGTGCCATTGCACAACATCGGGGGTGATCGGCACCTCGCGCAGCAGCGGGTCCGCCGCGGCCGTCGTCCGCTTGGCGACGAGCTGGGCGCCGTACTCCGGGCCCTCGTCGCCGATCTCGACCCGTCCCCCGGCCGCAACGGCGAGCAAGTGGGCGCCCAGGCCGATGCAAAGCAGAGGCAGATCCCGCTCGCGCGCCACGCCGATAGCCGCCCGCACCGGCGCGAGCCAGGGGGCGACGGCGTCGGAGTCATTGGCGCTGGAATAGCCGCCCAGGACGACTATCGCCTCGACGTCGTCCACATCGGCGCGCAGTCCCGTGCGGACGTCCCAGATCGCGACCTGGGCCCCGGCATCGGTCAGCCAGTCGCGGAGGCGACCAGGCGGATCGGCCGGGTCGATTTGGACGATGAGCACTCGCGGGCCGAGGGGCCGCACGGTGCCGGATACCTCAGCCGGTTCGACGCTCACAACGAGGGAAGGTACCGCCGAAGCTCGAACGGCGTGACCTGGGCGCGGTGCTCGTTCCACTCCGCGCGCTTGTTGCGCAGGAAGTAGTCGAAGACGTGCTCGCCGAGGGTCTCGGCCACCAGCTCCGAGCCCTCCATTGCGTGCAGCGCCTCGGAGAGGTTATGCGGGAGCTCGTCGTAGCCCATGGCGCGCCGCTCAACCGAGGACATCGACCACACGTCGTCCTCGGCCCCGGGCGGCAGCTCGTAGTCCTCCGTGATGCCCTTCATGCCGGCCGCGAGCAGCACGGAGAACGCGAGGTAGGGGTTGCAGGCGGGATCCGGCGAACGGACCTCGACCCGAGTGGAGTTGGCCTTGCCGGGCTTGTACCGCGGCACCCGCACCAGGGCCGAGCGGTTGGCATGGCCCCAGCAGATAAAGGCCGGCGCCTCGACGAGCTCGCCCGGGGCGGCCCAGCCGAACAGCCGCTTGTAGGAGTTGACCCACTGGTTCGTGACCGCGGTGATCTCGCGAGCGTGGACCAGAAGCCCGGCGATGAACGAGCGCGCCGTCTTAGACAGGTTCAGCTCGTCGGTCGGGTCATGGAAGGCATTGCGGTCGCCCTCGAATAGCGACAGATGCGTGTGCATCCCGCTGCCGGGCTGAAGGGTGAACGGCTTGGGCATGAAGGTCGCGTGCGCCCCCTGCGCCATCGCCACCTCCTTGACCACGTGCCGGAACGTCATGATGTTGTCCGCCGTGGTCAGCGCGTCGGCGTACCGCAGATCGATCTCCTGCTGGCCCGGGGCGACCTCGTGGTGGCTGAACTCCACCGAGATGCCCAGCTCCTCGAGCGCGCCGACCGCCATGCGGCGGAAGTCGTGCGCGGTGTCGTGGCTGGTCATGTCGAAGTAGCCGCCGGTGTCGACCGGCTGCGGCTCGCTGCCGTCGCTGGGCCGGTCCTTCAGCAGGAAGAACTCGATCTCCGGATGCGTGTAGAAGCTGAACCCGGCCTCGGCGGTTTTGGACAGCGTGCGCTTCAGCACGTGGCGCGGGTCGGCCCAGGACGGCTGGCCGTCGGGGGTGAGGATGTCGCAGAACATCCGCGCCGAGTCGCTCGGGCGCCCGTCGGCCTCCGGGAGGATCTGGAATGTCGAGGGATCGGGCCGGGCGATCATGTCGCTCTCGCTGCTGCGCGCAAACCCCTCGATCGCCGATCCGTCGAACCCGATGCCCTCGCTGAAAGCCCCGTCAAGCTCGGCTGGGGCGATGGCCACAGATTTCAGCATCCCCAGGACGTCGGTGAACCAGAGCCGGACGAACCGGATCTGGCGTTCCTCGAGGCTACGGAGGACGAACTCCTGTTGGCGATCCACGGGTTCAGTGTGAACCATCGGTGATTGCGCAGGTGTTACGGATGGGCGGCGAGTTTCGCCAGTTCATCCCGATACAGCGGGAAGCGGCCAAAGACGTGCAGATCGACGGGCTCTAGCGCGGGAGTGCGCTGCCCGCGGCCCACTGGTCGTAGGACACATTCCACTCGCCGCCGGCGATGGTGGCTGGCAGGACGCGGCCAGCAGTGTTGCGGATGTCGACGATGTCGCCCTGGTTGAACTGGCCGTAGAACCAGATGGCGTTGTCCGGGGAGATATTCAGGCAGCCGTGGGAGGTGTTGGTGTTGCCCTGCGCCGAGATCGACCAGTCGGCCCAGTGCACGTACTCGCCATCGCCGGAGATCTGCACCGCGTACGGCACCTCGGTCTTGTAGCCGCCCTCGGCGTGCGGCAGGCCGTAGGTCTCGGAGTCCATGAGGACCGGGTTCTGCTTGCCGAGCACAACGTGCGGGCCGCTCTGGGTCCAGAAGCTGAGCGTCGTATTGCCCACCTGCTGCGTCCCGCCCTTGCCCATCGAGGTCGGCATCGAGCGCTGGAGCACATCGTCGAAGTAGACGTTGATCATCTTGGTGTTGTCGTCGGCGATCGCGATCTTCTTCTGGCCGATCGCGAATGACGCCGAGCGGTCCTCCTGGCCGAAGATCCCCGGCGACAGCTCCAGGCCGTACACCTTGGCGCTGATGCTGACCTCGGTACCCGATGGCCAGTACTCGCGCGGGCGCCACTCGACATCCTGGTCGTTGGACCAGCTCCAGGACCCCTCGACAACCGGCGTCGTGGTGATCGTGAGGGCGCGCTCGGCGACATCCTTGTTGACGATCGGCTCGTCGAACCGGATCCCGGCGATGTAGCCGACGCCGTACGTGCCGCCGTTGCCGAATCGGAAGATCGGCAGCGTGTAGTTGTTGGGCTTAACGGTGGTGAACGAGCTGCTCTGGGCGTAGGACTTGCCGTCGCGGTTGAGCGCCTGGACCTGCACGTTGTAGGACTTGCCGTAGCCCAGCGCCTCGGTGGTGGCCCACGTCGAGCCATCGGGCGCGACCTGGCCGGCGACCGGAGCGCCATCGGGCTTCCTGACGACAACCGTGTCGATCCTCCCGTCGGCGACCGTCACTGTGACGGGCTCAGTCGGGTTCCACGCCGCCGCGGCCGACGCGGGGGTGATGGAGATGACGGCCGGCGGGGCCGGCGGGGTTGAGCTCTTCGTCGGCTTCGGCGCGGTCGAGCTGACATCCGTGGAGGCTCCGGCGGGTTCGGTACCGCCTCCGGAGCCCGCTCCCGAGGACGAGGTGCAGGCCGCGAGGGAGACCACAAGAACGGCGATCGCCGCGCTCACGACAGTTCGGCGGGAGCGCGCGGACATCCATCCTCCTTCTCGGCGGCCGGGGTGCGGCCTCCGGGGCAAGCACGACGCCGTCCTCCGCGACGGCCCGGTTGAGGGATCGACGCAGCGTGACGGCACAACTTCGGCTCATTGTGACTCATTGGTCGCGATCCTGCGCCGAAGCGGCCCGGCGCTGCGCTCTGCTGCATTCCCAACCGGCCCGACCGCGCGCATACCGCACATGGTCGCCTGGCATCGGCACCCGGGCGACATGAGTGAGTTACATCTCTGAAACAACCCGCGACAGCGACCACCGGAGGGTGCACGATTGCCGTGTCCGAGGAGTACATCGTCGTACCGACCCGGGGACCGAGCAGTTCGGCCTCGAGGAAAGGATGAGGTCAGCCATGACCGAGACCCTCTACGGCGGCATAACCAGCCGCCGAATCACCGTTCGCGATCTGCAGCTGGCCAAGGAGCGCAACGAGCGCTGGCCCATGCTCACCGCCTACGACTACTCGACCGCCCGGGTATTCGATGACGCCGGCATCCCCGTGCTGCTCGTCGGGGACTCCGCGGCGAATGTCATCTACGGCTACGACTCGACGGTGCCGGTCACCATCGAGGAGCTCATGCCGCTGGTGCGCGGCGTCGTGCGCGGCACCACCCGCGCACTGGTGGTCGCCGATCTGCCGTTCGGGACGTATCAGTCGTCGCCCGGGCAGGCGCTCGACACCGCTTACCGGTTCATGAAGGAAGGCGGCGCGCAGGCCGTCAAGCTCGAGGGCGGGGCTCGGGTCGCCCCGCAGGTCGATGCACTCGTGGCGGCCGGCATCCCGGTGATGGCGCACATCGGCCTCACCCCGCAGTCGGTCAACGTGCTCGGCGGCTACCGCGTGCAAGGCCGGGGCGACGAGGCGTCGCACCGCCTCCGCCAGGACGCCAAGGCCCTCCAGGACGCCGGCGCGTTTGCCGTCGTGCTCGAGGTCGTCCCGGCCGACTTGGCCGCGAAGATCACCCACGACCTCGCGATTCCCACCATCGGCATCGGCGCAGGCGTCGGCTGCGATGCGCAGGTGCTCGTGTGGCAGGACATGGCCGGCCTGCGGACCGGGGCTCATGCGCCCAAGTTCGTGAAGCCGTTCGCCGACCTGACCGCAGTGCTCGACGGCGCCGCGCGTACGTTCGCCCAGGAAGTGCGCGACGGCGTCTACCCGGCGCCGGAGCAGTCCTACCAATAGCGCGCTATCTCCCCTGAGGGCGCCCACACGACCGAGAGGCCCCGCGGCGGGCCGTCCCGAGAGGAACAGCAATGGCGGAGCTCAAGCTCGGATATAAGGCATCTGCGGAGCAATTCGCCCCGCGCGAGCTGCTGAACTTCTCCATCCTGGCCGAGGAGGTCGGGTTCGACTCGGTCTTCATCAGCGACCACCTTCAGCCGTGGCGCCACGATGACGGCCACGCCCCGGCCGCCCTGCCCTGGCTCGGGGCGCTCGGGGCGAGCACCAGCCGCATCATCATGGGTACCAGCGTGCTGACCCCGACCTTCCGGTATCACCCGGCCGTTGTCGCCCAGGCCTTCGCAACGCTCGCCTGCCTGTATCCGGGGCGCGTTGTGCTGGGCGTCGGCTCCGGGGAGTCGCTGAACGAGGTCCCGCTGGGCTCGGAGTGGCCCGCGCCCAAGGAGCGCCTGGCCCGGCTCCGGGAGTCCATCAAGCTGATCCGCACGCTGTGGACCGAGGACCGCGTCGACTTCGAGGGCGAGTACTACAAAACCGTCGGCGCGACGATCTACGACAAGCCCGAGCAGCCGGTGCCTATCTATATCGGCGCATCCGGCCCGCTGGCCACCCGGTACGCGGGGCAGGAGGGCGACGGCTACATCACGACCAGCGGCAAGAAGCCCGAGCTGTATACCGACACGCTCATCCCCGCGGTCACCGAGGGGGCGCGGCGCTCCGGGCGGACGATCGCGAACATCGACATGCTGATGGAGGTCAAGGTCTCCTTCGACCATGACCGTGAGCGGGCTATGAACGACACCCGCTTCTGGGGCGCGCTTGCGCTTTCCCCCGAGGAGAAGACCGGCGTCGAGGACCCGATGGAGATGCAGCGCCTCGCCGACGAGCTGCCGGTCGAGCGCACCGCGAGCCGGTTCATCGTCTCCACGGACCCGGAGGAGCACGTCGCGCGCATCCAGGCGTATATCGACCTGGGCTTCAACCACCTGGTGTTCCACGCGCCCGGCCCGGACCAGGCCCGCTTCCTCGAGGTGTACGGCAAGGAGATCCTGCCCCGCCTGCGCCACGCCTAAGAAGTACCGCCTGGCGGAGATGCGCCCGTCAGAATCGCCCGGTTGTGGGACGTTGGGGCCGACTATCGGCCCCAACGTCCCGCAACTGCGCTAGACCGCCTCGAACCGGACCGTTCGGGCGCGAATGTCGGCGTCAATCAGCCGGACGGCAAGGGTGCGCCCGGGCGCCAGCCCGGCACCGGAGCACCGCGCCCGCACGGGCGGGTCGCTGAGCGCGATCTCCCCGGAGCGGCCGTCCGCGGACGCCTCGATCACCGCGGCGTCGAAGGTCTCCCCGATGCGGTCGTGCAGCAGCCACGCCTCGGTGGCATCGATCACCGCCTTGTCGACGGCCCGCGCCCGCCGATCGCCCCCGGCCATCTCCCCCGGCAGCACCGGCAGCGCGTCCAGCGCCCACCCGGGCACAGGCCGGCTCGACGCGATCGCCAGGCACACCTCTGACCCGTAGCGGTCCACCAGCCGTCGCAACGGCGCGGTGACGTGCGCATAGGGGGCGGCCACGCCGGCATGGTGCAGCTTCGGATCGGCAGGGTCGACCGGCCCGGATAAGACGGTGTAGCCCGCGCCGCGCAGCAGCGTGGCGGCCTCGTCGATCAGCGCAACATGCACCGGGTTGGTGCGGTCCAGCCCCGTCAGCATCTCCCCGGCCGGCTGCTCTGTGGGCCAATCCACCCGGAGGGCGTGGGCGAATCGGCGCAGTTGGGCGATGGTGCGGTCGTCGGCCGGCGGCAACGTGCGCAGGATGCCGATGCCGGCGCGCAGCATCAGGCCCGCCGCGGCCATGCCGGTGAGCAGCGAGATCTGCGCGTTCCACCCCTCGCATGGGAGGTCCCGGCGCAGGGCCAGCGCCCATCGCCCGTCGGCGGCCGGGTCGACCACCTGCTCGGGCAGGTCCAGCTCGATAGCCCCCCGCGCGCGGGCCAGCGACTGGCGCAGCGCCCCGACCTCGCCGAGCAGGGTGAGCCCGCCCGCGTCGCCGCCGGCGTCCAGAGCCCGCTGCAGCGTCGGGTAGTCCCACTGCCGGCGCGACGCGACCAGACCGCGCCGCACGTCGACGTCGTGGGCCTCGCCCCGCTCATCGAGCGCGATCTGCCATACGACCGCCGGGCTGGCCTGGCCCTCGAGCAGGCTCGCGGCGCCCTCGCTCAGCGACGGCGGGTGGAGGGGCGAGCGACGATCCGGCAGGTAGTACGTCTCGACCCGCTGATGCGCAGCCTGATCGAGGGCGCCGCCGGGCGGCACGAACGCCGCAACATCGGCAATCGCGTAGTGCACGATGAATCCCGAGCCGTCGCGGGCTATGTGCATAGCCTGATCAAGATCTCGGCTGCCCTCAGGATCGACCGTCGCAAACGGCAGCGCCGTGAGATCCGCCAGGGCGCCGAACCGCAGCGCCGACGCGGCTGCCGCTTCGGCCAGAGCGGCCGGGGGGAAGGCGCCAGGCACGGCGAACTCCGACCGGATGCCGTCGAAATCCACCCCGGCCGGCGCGCCGACCGGCCGCCTCCAGCGCAGCCGGGCCGCGCGATCGCCGTGACCCTGCGACGTTGTCGACGCGTGGCTCACTGCTCGTCAGCCTCGTCCTCGGCGTCGTACCGCGCCTGACGGGCCGCCACCGTCTCCAGCGCCTGCGCCGCGGCGTCCGCAGTCGGGAACGGGCCGAGCCGGTCCTTATCGGCACAGCCGTCGTGACGCTCCACCACGTGGTGCACCAGGCAGTAGTAGTAGCCGTTCTCGGGCTCGTTCATATGCGTCCTCCTGCTCACAGTGTCCCGGTTCGCGCCCGGCCTTCCTCGGGTACCCCGCCAACATGATCTTGGTGATTCTCCTCCTGGTCCTGGCCCTGGTGACTGGCGTGCTCGGCTTCCTCGTGAAGTGGGCCTTCATCCTCGCCGTCGTGTTCCTGATCGCGGCGTTCCTCGCGAGCCGGGGGTCGCGCAACCGGTCCTGAGCCCGTCGGAGCTCTTGCCACGGCGGTCTGCGCCCGGTAGACCGAGTGACGCGATGACTGCCGGGCGCGCCCGCGCCCACGAGCCGAAGGAACCCTCAACGATGAGCGACGACCTCGACGACTTCCGATCCCGGGCCAAGGCCTTCCTGGCCGAGAATGGGCACCGCATGACGTCCGAGGAGGGCGAGGGCGCCCTTTTCGACACGGACAACATCGAGTGGCAGCGGGATCTCCAGGCGAAGATCTTCGACGCCGGGTTCGCCGGCATCACCTGGCCCAAGGCCTACGGCGGCCAGGGCCTCACCGATGCCCACCAGCTGGTCTGGAACGAGGAGTCCGCCCCGTACAAAATGCCGGCGATCTTCGGCATCGGATTCGGCATGGCCGGCCCGACGATCGTCGACCTCGGCACCGAGGAGCAGAAGCAGCGCTACATCCCCAAGCTGCTGCGCGGCGAGGAGATATGGTGCCAGCTGTTCTCCGAGCCCGGAGCCGGGTCCGATGTTGCGGGCCTGTCGACCAAGGCCGAGCGCGATGGCGATGAGTGGGTCGTCAATGGCCAGAAAGTGTGGACGTCCGGCGCCCACCGCGCGGACCTCGGTATCCTCATCGCGCGCACCGACCCCAGCGTGCCGAAGCACAACGGCATCACGATGTTCGTCGTGTCGATGCGCTCCCCCGGCCTCACTATCCGCCCGCTCAAGCAGGCCACGGGCGAGGCGCCGTTCAACGAGGAGTTCTTCGACAACGTCCGGATCCCGGGCGACAGCGTGGTCGGGGAGGTCAACGCCGGCTGGGCCGCCGCGGTCCTGATGCTGCGCCACGAGCGGATCAGCATTGGCACCAACGCCAAGCAGCCGTCGCGCCCGCTGTCCTACGCATCGATCAAGGACCTCGCCGCGAAGCTCGGCCGCACCGATGACCCGCTCGTGCGCGACCGCCTCGCCTACCTCTACGCCACCGATACCGGACAGGTGCTGCTCGCGCAGCGGATGCGCCAGGAGGTCGACGCCGGGTTCGAGCTGCGGGCCCGCGGATCCATCCCCAAGCTGGCCGGCTCGATGATGGCCCGGATCGCCGTGGATGTCGTCGATGAGGTCGCGGGCTACGAGGTGGCCGCCTGGGAGGGCACGGAGTGGCCGTCGATCACCTACGGCGTCGTCCGCTCCGCGGCATTCGGCATCGAGGGCGGCAGCAACGAGATCCAGCGCGGCATCATCGGCGAGCGGGTGCTGGGGCTGGCGAAAGACCCGCAGCTGGACCGCGAGATCCCGTTCCAGGACCTTCGGAAGATTCCGCCGGCACGGACCGCCAGCAAGTAACCACTTAGGAGCGAGCGCCCTCGACCCGCATTGGGTCGGGGGCGCTCTGCATTTGCCGGGGCTTGCCCCGGATGGCACATATGCGGTTCGCTGTGCGCACACACGGCCTTTAGGCCCGTGCGCAATTCGCGATTGCCGCGATCAGGCGAAGGTGCATCGACATGGGTTCACGGACGGCACGCCCGACATTCCGGCTCGCTTCCGATCGGCGGTCGGTCGCGGCCCTCGCGATCGCGCTCGTCGGGGTGATCACCCTGCTGCTGGCTCTGGCCTCGCAGCTGCGCCCGGCGTCGGCCGCCACCACCACCTCGGTCGCGGGCGCGGCCGCCATCCAAGTGCCATGCCTGGCAACGGCCACCGCCACGCCGGTGATCACGCTTACAGCCACTGCAGCCACCACCACCGTCACCCCGACGCCGATCAAGACCACCACGATCACGACAACGCCGACGACCACGGTGTCCACGACCGTGCCCGCGACGATCACCGCGACGGCCACCCAAGCCGGCCCGACAGTGATCGTGACGCAGACAACGACCGCGACGATCAACGCCACTGCCGTGGTGACGGTCACCGTCACGACGACCGTCCCAACGACGGTCGCCGTCCAGGCCGTGCTGCCTGAGTCCAGCATCTGCATCGTGCCCAGCTTCTCCGGCAGCACCGCGGCCTGCTTCGACGGCCCGACCGGAACGGCAACCGTCACCGCGCCGGTACCGGCGACCACCACGGTCACCGCGACCCCCACGGCAACGGCCGGCCCCACGCAGACGGTGACCTCGACGTCGACCGCACCGGCCCAGACCGTGACGGCGACAATCACGGGCTCGCCCGGCGCGACGGTCACCGTGACCAACACCGGGCCCACGGTCACGGCAACACAGGTCACCACGCTCAGCACGACGGTGACGAACACCGGGACGGTCACGGTCACGGTTCCTGCGGTCGCTGCGGACGATGCGGTTGCCGCGTCCACAGCGTGCCCGGACTCAGGCTTGAGTGCGGCGCCGCCAGTCGTGGCCGCGCCGCTTGCCTCCACGGGCAGCAGCGTCCTGCTGCCGAGCGCGGTCGGGATCGCGCTGCTGTCCCTCGGCGGGGTCCTCCTCCTGCTGAACGCCCGCCGCCGCCAGGCCTAGCAGGCTGGGGCTGGAGTCGCGTCGGTGCGCCGACGCGACTCCAGCCGGCGCAAGCGCCCTAGATCGGCTGCGTGAAGCTGACCCACACCGTCTTGCCGCTGCCGGCCGGCCGGCAGCCCCAGCCGAGCGCAATGGCCTCGACGATGCGCAGCCCGCGCCCGGACGTGCTCAGGAGTGCGACGTCCCGCGGGCTGGGCCGGCCCGGCGCATCGTCGTACACAGCCAGCTCGACCGTTCCGTCGCGCACCGTCAGGACAACATCGAGCTCGGTGGCGTGGGCCTGGACCGCGTTGGTGATCAGCTCGGTCCCCGCCAGCGCCAGGTCTCCGACGATCGACGCCGAGATCACGCCACGCTCGCAGAGCTCCCGGAGGCTGCGGCGGGCAGAGCCGGCCGCAGACGCTGTGCACGGACCATGGAACAGGTTGCTGATCACTCAGCCATCTCCGTCCCATACCCGCCGCGCAGGACTGGACGGCTGATGTACTCATGCCACATTCGGCGCGCGGTCACGCGTGGATCGCCTGGCCGGTGTCGCACGGAAGACGCGGGCACGGGTCGTCCGATCCGGATGCAGGCGGCGGACGAGTCAACCTGTAAGCCGGGTTCTGTGCCTCGGGCAAGCCCGAGGCGACGGCCATCCATCTACGCCTGACGTTGCCGCCAGGCTCGAGCGGTCTACCCGCAGGCTCGGGCGGGCCGCCCTCGATCGCCTGCGCAGGCCGGCAAGCCGGCCCTCTTGACCTTGCTCCGGGTGGGGTTTGCCTAGCCGCCCCGGTCGCCCGGGACGCTGGTGGTCTCTTACACCGCCGTTTCACCCTTACCTTGCGATAGACCGGCGAACCGGCCGCCCGCAAGGCGGTTTATTTTCTGTGGCACTGTCCCGCGGGTCGCCCCGGGTTGCCGTTAACAACCACCCTGCCCTGTGGAGCCCGGACTTTCCTCGGCACCGGCCCGCTGCGTGCAGCAGGCCCGCGACGCGGCCGTCCGGTCGGCTCGTCCGCCGCGTGCGCCACTGTAGCGGTGCGAGGGGCCCCGGGCGGTCTAGCGTCTCCCGTCGTGACTCCCGTCGACGTCGTCCTGCTCGTTGTCGCGGGCCTGGTTGCCGGCGGCGTCAATGCGATCGCCGGCGGCGGGACCCTCATCATGTTCCCCGCGCTGGTCGCGACCGGCATGCCGACGGTGAGCGCCGCCGTCACCAACGCGGTGGCACTGTGGCCGGGGTACGTGGGCAATGTGGCGAGCTTGGGGCCGCAGGCCCGCAAGGAGTCCCTCGCCTGTTGGCCACTTGCGATCTACGCGGTGCTCGGAAGCCTGATCGGGTCCGCGCTGCTCCTGGCCGCCCCGCCCGGCACGGTAGATGTCGTGATACCGGTCCTCGTCCTGGGGGCGTCGCTGGTGCTCGCGTTCCAGCCCAAGCTCCGGGCGCGCCTCGGCGGGGGCGCGGACCACGACCGGCCGATGGTGATCGCCCTGGCCGTCGTCGGCGTGGGGATCTACGGCGGGTTCTTCCAGGGCGCGCTCGGGGTCATCCTCCTGGCCGTGCTGGGCATCGCGCTCTCGGCTCCGATTGCGGTCACCAACGCCATCAAGGGGATGCTGCAGCTGGTGGTCGTGTCGACCAATGTCGTGGTGTTCTCCCTCTTCGGCCCGGTCGATTGGGCCGTCGCCGCATTGGTCGCGCCGGCCAGCCTGCTCGGCGGCGTCATCGGGGGCCGGTTCGCCCGCCGCGCCGACGCGACGGTCCTGCGGCGGTGCGTTGTCGTCTTCGGCATTGCCGTGGGCCTGTGGCTCGCCGTCCGCGCCCTCGTCTGAGCGAGGCCGCCGTCGCCGCCCCGGTGGCGCTGATGGCGGTGCTGCTCGGCGGGCTGAGCTGGTCGCAGGCCGGAGAGGTCATCCGCGAGCTGCTGCCGACGGTGGCGTTCCTGGCCGTGATCCTGCTGTTCGCGCATTTCTGCGCCGAGGAGGGGGTTTTCCGCTACCTCGCGGCCCGGGCCGGCGCCGCCAGCCGCGGATCGCCGCGCCGCCTGCTGGTCCTCGTCGTCGCGCTGGCATCGGGCGTGACCGCGGCCCTGACCCTGGACTCGACGGTCGTGCTTCTGACGCCCGTGATCGCCACGGCGGTGCTAGCGCTGCCGATAGATGGGCGCGCGCATGTCTACGCCTGCCTCCGGTTGGCCAACTCCGGCTCCCTGTTGCTGCCGGTATCGAATCTGACCAACCTGCTCGCGTTCGCCGCGACCGGCATCTCCTTCGGCCGCTTCGCCGCTCTGATGGCGCTGCCCTGGGCGGTCGCCATCGTGGGCGAGTGGGCGGCGCTGCGGCTGTGGTTCCGCCGAGGCCTGAGTCGGCCTGCGGGCCCCGCCCCCGCCGCGG
>JAOPVO010000287.1 GCA_025966155.1 Pseudonocardiales bacterium | reverse complement strand
TGCCGTGAATCCTGTGTTGTCGGCGTTTCCGAGCTGCGACACCCTCGTTGCACGACGTTTGCGCTGGTAGAAACCGTTGCACCATCGGGGGAAGGTGCTTCCTTACGCATCAATTCATCCCGGCCTGAAGCGCTGTGAGGCGTGTCCCATGCCTCGTCGCGGACCCGGGAACGCCGTAGTCTGTACAACTACCGGCCCTGACAAGGAGTACAGATGCTGCCCTCCTCTGCGACGGACCTCGAGACCGCGCGCAAGGCGCGACTGGCCGAGAAGCGCCAGCTGCAGACCTCATCCCGCCGCGCGCATGACCTGCTGCGCAGCAGCATCCGCATGGGCCTGATGGCCCGCAACACCGCGCTGATGGAGCACAAGCTCGTCAGCGGGCTGTCCACCAGCCGCAACGCGATCCGCGAGGCGCTTCAACTGCTGGCCGAGGAGGGCCTGGTCGAGCGGTCCCCGCGAACCGGCACCTGGCTGATCGGCTCGATCCTCGAGGTGCCGATGGACCAGTTCCTGCCACTGGTGCACCGCAGCAAGGATCAGCAGGACCGCGTCACGGTCAAGCACTTGGAATCGCGCGTGGTTCCCGCGACGCCGGTCCTCTCGGCCAAGCTCGATGTCGAGCCCGGCGAGCCGCTGAACATGAGCGAGCAATTGATTTTGGTCGACGATCAACCGGTGGCCGTGCGCTGCTGCTACGTGATCGACGCCTTCGTGCAGGAGCGGGTCTCCGCTCAGTGGCCCGATGGCTATTCGCCCACGGACTTGTCAACGACGCTGAGCCGCATGTTCGGGATCGTCGCCGAGACCGGCACCGTCGAGAACATCCTCGAGGCGATGGCCTGCGAGCCGCGCACCAGCGAGCGCCTGGGCGTCAAGGTCGGTACGCCGATCCTGAGCCGCGAGCTCTTGATCCGCAACAGCGAGGGCACGCCATACCTGTTCGGCTATGCGCGCTACCGCGGCGACCGGATCGCCATCGGCGCCACCGTGCCGATCAGCCGCACAGCTTAGATCCCGCTTCACCGCCCCAAGAAATGGCAACTTGCCATTCTTGGGGCGCACTGCGTCAGTAGGCGAGCAGGTTTTCCTTGAACGTGTCGAACTCGTACTCGCTGCGGATCAGGCCGCGCTTGCGCAGCTGCGGGGCCAGGCCGTCGCACATCTCGGTCACGTTCTTGCGAGTCGGCAGGGCCCGGATGAGGAAGCCGTCGCCGCCGACGTAATCCATGATCTCGCCCATTTGCACGGCAACCGACTCCGGCGTGCCGATCAGGTCGACCGAGCTCAGGGTCTGCGCGCGCTGGACGAGCGCCTCGCGGAGGGTCTTACCCGCGGCGTTCTTGGCGAAGTCTTGGTACAGGCTGAGGTGGCCGTTGACCTCGCCGGTCACATCCGGCAGCGGGGCGTCGAGGTCGAAGGTCGAGAAGTCCAGGCCGCTGTAGTAGGACATGCCGGCCAGCTGGCCCTCGATGTTGCGCGCCGTCGCCGCCGCCATGCCAGCGGCGATCTCCTTGGCCTCGCGGTCCGTGTCGGCCATGATCGGGTGGCCCAGGAACATGATCTTGGCCTCGGAGGGCTTGCGGCCGAAACCGATCATCCGCGCCACCACGTCGTCGCGGTAGTCCTTCATATTCTCGATCCCGGGATCCTCAGCCAGCGATGCAATGATCGTGTCGGCGTTCTTGGCCCCGAAGTCCTTGCCCGCGTTGGATCCGCCGGCCTGGCAGATGACGGGGTGGCGCTGGGGGCCGGGCATCGTGTTCAATGGGCCGCGCGACTTGTAGTACTTGCCCTCGAAGTTGGCCGGGTGGACCTTGGTGTAGTCGGCGAAAACGCCGGTCTCCTGGTCCATCACGACCGCGTCGGGCTCCCAGGTGTCCCAGAGCGCCCGCACGCAGGCCACCCACTCGTCGGCCATCTCGTACCGCTGGTCGTGCGGGAAGTGCTGCTCGTAGCCATAGTTCTGTGCCGCGGCGTGCGGGCTGGACGTCACCAGGTTCATGCCGACCCGGCCATCGCTCAGGTTGTCGAGGGTCTGCATGAGCCGCGCCGCGAGATAGGGCGGGTAGAACGACGTCGACGCCGTCGCGATGATCCCGAGGTGCTTGGTCGCATCGGCCAGGATCGGCACCAGCGGCATAGGGTCCTGGCGGATGCCGCCGCTCTTGAGCGCGAACTCCATCGAGCCCCGGAAGACATCGGGGATGACGCAGGAGTCCTCGAGCATCATGTAGTCGAAGCCGGCCCGCTCGAGCGACGTCGCGACGTCGATGAACAGGTCGGGGCGGGCCATGTCCTTGGCCGCGTTGCCGGTCCAGCGCTGGTTCCAGCCGTACACGCCGAACCCGGTTCCGAGGAACCATCCCATATGGAACATGCGTTCTCCTTCACGCGCGCAATGCGCGAGTATCGATTCCGGCCACCTGCGCGGCCGAGTCAGTTACGGACGGCTTACGTCGGCTAGAACGCCTGAAGGTTCTCGCGGAGCATGGTGTGGCTGTAGCCGTCACGGACCAGGCCGCGCTTGCGCAGCGCGGGGGCCAGGCCCTCGCAGACCTCGCCGACGAAGCGGCGGGTGACCTGTCCGCTGATGAGGAACCCGTCGCCGCCGGCCTCCTCCATCATGTCGCCCATGATCGAGGCAACCTTGTCCGGCGTCCCAACCAAGGCAATCTGCGGCATGTCCTTGGATACGTGCTCGCGCAGGGTCTTCGCCTCGGACTTGCCGTTGCCCAGCAGCCGCTCGGTCGTGCTTCGTGCGGCGTTGGTGCTGACCGGCGGGATGGGCTGGTCGAGATCGAGCTTGGAGAAGTCGATGCCGGTCGAGAACGACAGTGCCGACAGCGTCCGCTCCATCCGCTGCTCAACCGTCCCGAGCTGGCGCTCGCGCTTGGCGTCGGCCTCCTCGTTGCTGTCGGCCAGCACCGGTGATGCGACGTAGAGCACCTTGCAGTCGCTGGGCTTGCGGCCGTTGTCGATCAGGCGCTGGTCCATATCGGCGCGGTATTCGCGCATGGCCTCAACGCTGGAGACCGAGGCGACGACGGTGTCGGCGTGCTTGGCGGCGAACGCGCGCCCGGCGGGCGATCCACCGGCCTGGCAGAACACCGGGTGGTGCTGGGGCGAGGGGACGGTGTTCAGCGGTCCGCGGGACGAATACCACTGGCCCTTGAAGTCGGCGAGGTGCACCTTGGTGTGGTCGGCGAAGATGCCGCGCTCCTCATCCAGGACAACCGCGCCGGGCTCCCAGGTATCCCAGAGCGCCCGCACGACGCGCACCCACTCGTCGGCCATCTCGTAGCGCACGTCATGCTCGATCTGCTCATCGAGGCCGAAGTTCTGCGCGGTGCGCAGGTTGTGGCCGGTGACGAGGTTGGCGCCGGCGCGGCCATCGGTCAGGGAGTCGAGCGTGGACAGCAGGCGCGCTGCCAGGAACGGCGGGTAGAACGTCGAGGTCATCGTGGCGATGATGCCCAGGTTCTTCGTTGCGCGGCCGATCAGCGGGATCAGCGTCATCGGGTCGTGCTTGGGTGATCCGCCGGAGGCGAGCGCGCCCTCCATCGAGCCGCGGTGCACATCGGGGATGAACGAGGCGTCTTCCAGCATCATGTAGTCGAAGCCGGCGCGCTCCATCGAGCGGCCCATGTCGACCCATGGATCGGCCTTCATCCACTCCTTGGTCATGGAGCCCGCGCCCGGCGACTGCCAGCCCGAGGCGTTGAAGCTGAGGAACCATCCCATATGGAACATGGCGAAACCTGCTTTCGTGTGATGCGCCAGCACCGGCATCAGATGCCGGTCGTTGGGCTTCACACTGGGGCGGAACGGTTTCTCCGCAACGTCGCCTGAATTACGGCAGAGTTGCGCTAGCGGCCGCGGGGACGGCTAAAGGCCTGCGTCGGCCCTTACGCACTGAGATCTGCGTAACCGCACGGGCCGCGTCGCCGCCGGCGGCCCTCTACGGCGTCAGGCTCGCGGCAATGATGGGGGCGAGCGCCCGCAGTGCCTGCCCGCGGTGGCTGATCGCATCCTTTTCGTGCGGCGATAGCTCGGCGCTGGTGCGGTCATACCCGTCGGGCACGAAGATCGGGTCGTAGCCGAAGCCGTTCGCCCCGCGCGGCGCCCTCACGAGATGCCCGCGCATCTGACGCTCGATAGCATGCTCTGTGCCGTCGGGAAGCACGAGAACGGCGGCACACACGAACCCCGCGCCGAGCCGCTCGTCCGGGGTGTCGGCGAGCTGCTCGAGCAGCAGTTGCAGGTTGGCCTCGTCGCTGCGGCCCGATCCGGCCCACCGCGCGGACAGCACGCCCGGCATCCCGTTGAGCGCATCGACGGCGATGCCCGAGTCGTCGGCGATCGCGGGCAGGCCGGTGCGAGCCACTGCCTCGCGGGCCTTAATGAACGCATTGTCGACGAACGTCGCCCCCGACTCCGGCACCTCGTCGAAGGGCGCGACGTCGGCCAGGCCGACAACATCGAGAGCGACCGGCGGGGTCATCGCATCGAGAATCCGCTGCAGCTCCCCCAGTTTGTGGCTGTTGCGGGTGGCCAGCAGCACGCGCGGCGCGGTCATGCGACCTCTATACAGTCAAGAGCTCCGCGCCTCGCTCGTTCCTCGCTCGTGTGCTCGCTCATGCGTCGAGGGCGGCCTTCTGGAATGCCGCGAGCTGCGCGCACCCGGCCACGGCGAGATCCAGCAACGCGTCCAGCTCGGAGCGGTTGAACGGCACGCCCTCGGCGGTGCCCTGAACCTCGACGAAGTCCCCGGATCCGGTGCACACGACATTCATGTCGGTCTCGGCGCGGACGTCCTCGGCGTACATGAGGTCCAGCCGCGGCTCGCCGTCGATGATGCCCACCGACACTGCGGCCACCGAGGTGATCAGCGGCGCGGGCTTAGCCAGCTTGCCTTTGGATCCGAGGTAGGCGATCGCGTCGGCCAGTGCGACGTACGCGCCGGTGATGGCCGCGGTTCGGGTGCCGCCATCGGCCTGCAGCACATCGCAGTCGATCGTGATCGAGTTCTCGCCCAGCGCGGACAGGTCGATGGCCGCCCGCAGCGAGCGCCCGATCAGGCGCGAGATCTCGTGCGTGCGCCCGCCGATCTTGCCCTTGACCGACTCGCGGTCATTGCGGGTGTTGGTCGCGCGGGGCAGCATCGCGTACTCCGAGGTGATCCATCCCAGGCCGCTGCCCTTGCGCCAGCGCGGCACGCCCTCCGTCGCCGAGGCCGCGCACAGCACCTTCGTGTCGCCGAACTCCACGAGCACGGAGCCCTCGGCATGCATCTGCCAATTGCGGGTGATCGTGATGGGACGGAGCTGGTCAGGCGCGCGGTTGTCAGGTCGAGTCATGCCGAACACGGTAGAGGGTGCCGCGGGCCGGACTCTCTGGCTAGGGTCCGTCGGATGAGCCCATCGCCATGGTCGGCGTACGACGAGATGGGCGCGGCCTACGAGGCGCACGCCGCCGACGGCACCTACAACGCCCACTACGACCGCCCGGCGATGCTCGCCGCCATCGGCCCAGTGGGCGGCCTGCGCGTCCTCGATGCCGCCTGCGGGCCTGGCTTCTACCTTGCCGCGCTGACCGCGGGCGGCGCAGAGGTGGCCGGGTTCGACGCCAGCGCCGCGATGCTAAAGCTGGCCCGGGCCCGCATCGGCGCGGCGGCGCCCTTGATCCAGGCCCGGCTGGGCGAGCCGTTGCCCTACGACGACGACGCCTTCGACCTGGCCGTATGCGCTCTCGCGATCCACTACGTCGAGGACCGGGGATCGGCGCTGGGCGAGCTGCACCGTGTGCTGCGCCCAGGCGGGCGGCTGGTGCTGTCGACGCAGCACCCGACGACAGATTGGCTCCGCAAGGGCGGGTCGTATTTCGCCGTCGCGCAGGAGACGGACACCTGGAGCCTGGAAACCGGCGGGACGCAGTCGGTCTTGTTCTGGCGCGAGCCGCTGCAGTCGCTGTGCGACGCCGCCGCAGACGCCGGGTTCCTGATCCAGCGGGTGATCGAGCCCCGCCCGGCTGAGTCGATGCGCGCGCACGATCCCGAGGAATTCGACACCCTGATGATGCGGCCGGGCTTCCTCATCCTGAGCCTGCTGAAGATGGAGGTCTGACATGCGCAGCGAGGTGCTGGAGCTCACCACCGGCACGGCGCCGGCGGTGCTCGACCTGACCGCCGAGTGCCGGCGATTCGCCTCGACGGAGGCCGACGGGCTGCTGTCGGTGTTCGTCCCCCACGCGACGGCCGGGGTGGCGATCCTGGAGACCGGCGCGGGCAGCGACGACGATCTGCTGATGATGCTCGAGCACTGGCTGCCGCGGGAGATGCGGTGGGCGCACCGCCACGGCAGCGCCGGGCACGGGCGGGACCACGTGCTGCCGGCGCTGATCCCGCCGTCGATCACCGTGCCGGTGCTGGGCGGGTCCCTGATGCTCGGCACGTGGCAGTCGATCTGCCTGGTGGACACCAACGTCGACAATCCGCGGCGGCAGGTGCGGCTGAGCTTCCTGCCCGGCTGAACCGGGTCCGGCTCAGCTGCGGCCGGTTGACTCGCGGCCGGCTCATCGGCGGCCGGTTCGCGGGGTCAGAGCTCGTAGACCGCGCGCGGCCCGGCGGCCTCAACCGGGCCGGCGAACGTGGACCGTGCCTCGGCCACCGCAGCCTCCCTGGAGTTCCACGGCGGCACATGGGTGATCACCAGGCGCCCCACGCCGGCCTGGGCGGCATGCGCGCCGGCCTCGGACCCGCTCAGGTGCAGATCGGACGGGCCGGGCTCACCGGCCACGAATGACGCCTCGCACAGCAGCAGGTCGGCGCCGCGGGCCAGGTGTGCCAGCGCCTGCGACGGGCCGGTGTCGCCGGAGTAGACCAGAGACGGCCCGCCGGGCAGGGAGACGCGCACGGCGTACGTCGGCACGGAGTGCACCATCCGGGCGAAGGTCAACGCGAACGGCCCGACCATCGCGTCGAACGGCTCGGTGAACGCGAACCCGGCCATCTCCTGCTCCGGGGGCGGCTGCGCGGCATCGGCCCGGGCGGCGGACAGCAGGCGCGACCGGGCCCCGGACGGCGCCATCACCGGGATGGGGTCGGCGCGCGAATCCCGGCCGTGCCGCAGGGCGACGCCGAACGCCACGATGTCGATGCAGTGATCGGGATGCAGATGCGACAGCACGATCGCCCCGACCTCGCTGGCCCGCACATGGCGGACCAGCTCGCCGAAGGCCCCGTTGCCCAGATCCAGCACGAGGGAGAACCCGTCGTGCTGCACCAGATAGCCCGACGCCGGGGAATCGGGCCCGGGCGCGCTGCCCGAGCAACCCAGCACCGACAGCCGCATTACCGCGTCCCTCAGCCGGCCGCGACAGGTCGGCGCGCGCCGATCTCGGGGCCGAGGAACCGCCGGCCGAGCCGCAGGAACATCTCGGGATCCCCGGTCGAGCTGAACTCGTGCACGGGCGGCGGGGCACCCTCGGGGCGCAGCAGATCGCGCTCCAGCAGCACCCGGTAGGTGTCCTTCGCGGTCTCCTCGGCACTGGACACCAGCGTGACGCTCTGGCCCAGCACCACCGACAGCAGGCCGGTCAGCATCGGATAGTGCGTGCACCCCAGCACCACGGTGTCGACGTCGGCTGCGCCCAGGGGGGCGAGGTAGGACTCGGCCAGCCCGAGCAGCTGACGCCCGCTGGTGACCCCGCGCTCGACGAACTCGGCGAACTGCGGGCACGGCACCGACGTCACCTGGACGTCCGCCGCGGATAGCGCGGCCGCGTAGGACCCGCTGGATATGGTCGCGATGGTGCCGATGACGCCGATGCGCCCATTGCGGGTGGCGGCAATGGCCCGGCGCGCGGCCGGCTCGATGACCTCGAGCACGGGCACGTCGTAGCGCGATCGCGCCTCGTCCAGGCAAGCCGAGGACGCGCTGTTGCAGGCCACCACCAGCGCCTTGACGCCCGAGGCCACCAGCCCGTCCATCACCTCGAGGGCGTACCCGCGGATCGCGTCCAGCGGCAGCGGGCCGTAGGGGGCATGCAGGGTGTCCCCGACGTAGCGCAGCTGCTCCGAGGGCAGCTGATCGAGCACGGCGCGGGCGACAGTCAAGCCGCCGACGCCGGAGTCGAACATCCCGATCGGGGCCATCGGATCCATCGAGCGCGGCAGCGTCATGGCGCCCCGACCGCAGAGGAACGGCCCTTGGCCGCGTTGCCGCGCGCATGCAGGAACCAGGCCGCCGCCACCCCCGCCGCGAAGCCGCACAGGTGGCCCTGCCAGGACACGCCTTGGCGGACGGTGGGCAGCAACCCCCACAGCAGGGTGCCGAAGAACAGCACGGTAACGATCGCGGCGGCGATGGCGATGAGGCTCCGGGCGAAGTACGCGCGCCCGAGCAGATAGCCCAGCCAGCCCATGACAACGCCGCTGGCGCCGACGACCAGCCCCGACGGCGCGATGAGCCAGGTGCCCAGCCCTCCAAGCAGCACGATGATGGCCGTCGCGATCGCCCACTGGCGCACGCCCGAGACGAGCACGATCCAGCCGAGCAGCACGAACGGCACCGAGTTGCCCACCAGGTGGCCGACCCCGGCGTGCAGGAACGGGGAGAAGACGACCCCGTCGAGCCCGTCGAGCCGGCGCGGCCGGATCCCGTAGGCCAGGAGGCGATGGTCCGTCGCGAGGTCGACTGCCTCGATGGCCCAGAGGGCGCCGACCAGCGCGAGCATCAGCACGAGGGCCCCGGTCCACGTATCCGGGCGCCGGACCATCGCCGACCACCACGGCGCGTCGGCGCGGTCGCCGGCCGACTCCCCGGGGGTCGATCGCGGAAGGCTCACGGGATCAACCCTAGCCGGGCCATCAGGCCCAGAGCTGGCCCTCGAGCTTGGCCGAGGCCTGCTGGAGGCTGCCCTCGTAGGCGCCGGTGGAGAGGTACTTCCAGCCGCCGTCGCAGACGACGAACGCGATGTCCGCCCGCTGGCCGGCCTGGATCGCCCGATCGGCGACGCCGAGCGCGGCGTGCAGGATCGCCCCGGTCGAGATGCCGGCGAAGATGCCCTCGTGCTCGACCAGGTCCCGCGTCCGGCGCAGCGCGTCGTAGGAGGTGACCGAGAAGCGCGACGTCAGCACCGTCTTGTCGTACAGCTCCGGAACGAAGCCCTCGTCGATATTGCGAAGGCCGTAGACCAGCTCGCCGTAGCGCGGCTCGGCGGCGATGATCTGCACGTCGGGCACGTTCTCGCGAAGGTACCGCCCGGCCCCCATCAGGGTGCCGGTGGTGCCCAGGCCCGCGACGAAGTGCGTGATCGTCGGCAGATCGCGCAGGACCTCCGGGCCGGTGCCGTCGTAGTGCGCCTGGGCGTTGGCCGGGTTGCCGTACTGGTAGAGCATCACCCAATCGGGATTCTGCTCGGCCAGATCCTTGGCGACCGCGACGGCCTGATTGGAACCGCCGGCCGCGGGCGAGTAGATGATCCGCGCGCCGAACATCTCCAGCAGCTGGCGCCGCTCGGACGAGGTGTTCTCCGGCATCACGCAGACGATCCCGTAGCCCTTGAGCTTCGCGACCATAGCCAGCGAAATACCGGTGTTGCCCGACGTCGGCTCGAGGATCGTGCAGCCCGGGGTCAATCGGCCATCGGCCTCGGCGGCGGCGATCATCGCCAGCGCCGCCCGGTCCTTGATCGAGCCAGTCGGGTTGCGGTCCTCTAGCTTGGCCCAGAGGCGCACGGGCGCCTCGGGGTGCTCCCAGAGCGGCGACAGGCGCGGCAGCCCCACGAGCGGGGTATTGCCGCAGGCTTCCAGCAGCGACGCGTATCGGGTCATCTCGGTGCTCGGTTCATCTAGGTGCTCCGGTGCGCTGACGCGCTCCCTAGCGGGCCCCTCCGGCGACGGCCGGCAGGATGGTGACGGAGTCCCCGTCCTTGAGCGGGCTGGCGAGCGAGCCGGTGAAGCGCACGTCCTCGTCATTGACGTAGACGTTGACGAAGCGGTGCAGCGAGCCGTCCTCCATGATGAGGCGCCCGCGCAAGCCCGGGTGGTCGACGTCCAGGCTCTTGAACAGCGACTCGATGTCAGTGCCCTCGGCCGACACGGTCTTCGCGCCGCCGGTGTAGGTGCGCAGAATGGTCGGGATCTTGACCTCGATGGCCATGGCGGTTGTGGCTCCTGTCGGAAAGGGGTCGAGCTGCTGACTGTGGCAACGATGCCGATGGGCAGAACATTTCACGCGCGCTTCGCCGTCATTGTCGCGCAACGGGCGCGCCTCAGGTATCGACGGCGCCGATGTCCAGGTTGGCGGGCGCGTAGAACGGCACCACGGTGACGGGCTCCTCGGTGATCACGCCGTCGACGATGCGGTAGGAGCGGAACTCCTCGGTGTCGCCAGCCTGATCCTCGCGGGTCGACACCAGCACGTAATGGGCCTGCGGCTCGCTGGCGAACGAGACGTCGGTGCGCGACGGATACGCCTCGGTCGCAGTGTGGGAGTGGTAGACGATCACCGGCTCCTCGTCGCGCGCATCCATATCCTTGTAGAGCGCGAGGAGGTCGGCCGAGTCGAACTCGTAGAACGTCGGCGACCGGGCCGCGTTAAGCATGGGGATGAAACGCTCGGGGCGATCGGAGCCCTCGGGGCCGGCGACCACGCCGCACGCCTCGTCCGGGTGGTCCCGGCGGGCATGGGCGACGATCCTGTCATACGTCGCCCGGTCGATGGTCAGCACAGTTCGTGAGATTACTCGACCCGGCGTCGGCGCCGATCGTCAGCCGCGCGTCTCCCCCATCGCCGCGAGGGTCAAGGACTCCTGCAGGTCGGTGAGCCATCCATAGGCGCCCCACGCGGCTCGCTGGGACCCCGACAGCCGCAGCTGCTCCAGCAGCGAGAGCCGCCGCTCCCCCACGCCGATCCGGGTGCCGAGCGCCAGTCGCACATCGGTCAGCACCCGCAGCCATCGCCCGAGCGCCTCGGGATCCAGCGTCAGGCCGATCGTCTCGTCGACGGTCGCCAGCTCCGCAGCGCAGAGGCCGATGGCCGCGCTCTTGCCCTCGATGAGCGTCTGCTCGGTCATCTCGCGGAACTCCGCCGCCGCGCCGGGGCCGCCGTCCTCGCCGCGGTACCCGTCGGGCAGCAGCCGCTTCCGGACCGGGTCGTCGCCCTGGAGAGTCTGCAGCGCGTCGTCCATGTCCGACAGGACCGTCGTCAGCAGCGTCCGCTCCGCCTCCTCGAGCTCGAGCAGGACGGCGGTGTCCAACAGCGTGACCTCGGCCACCGCTCAGACGTCCTGGGTCAGGGTGGCCCAGAGGCCGTGCTCGTGCATGGTGTGGACGTCGAGCTCCATCCGCTCGCGCGTGCCGGACGACACGACGGCCTTGCCCTTCTCGTGCACATCCATCATGAGCCGCTCGGCCTTGGCCTTCGGGTAGCCGAACACGGTCATGAAGACGTGGGTGACGTAGGTCATCAGGTTGATCGGGTCGTCCCACACGATCGTGACCCAGGGCCGGTCGGCGTGCGAGGACGTCTCGGCCTCGCGCACCTCCTCCTGCGCGGGGGCTGTCATCGCGGTCATCCGTCTATGGTCCCGCGCGCGGCCGGTGTCCGGCCACCCGCCCGGGCAGAATGGCCGGATGAGCGACCTGCTGGGCCTGCGCACCGACCACTACGAGCTCTCGATGCTCTCGGCGTCGCTGACGCGCGGGACGGCCGGCCGCGAGTGCACCTTCGAGGTGTTCTGCCGCCGGTTGCCGGCCGGCCGGCGCTATGGGGTGATGGCCGGGCTGGGCCGGGTGCTCGACGCCGTGGCCCGCTTCCGGTTCGACGAGGGCGACATCGCCTTCCTGTTCGAGCACCGCGTCATCTCCGACGGCGCCGCGCACTTCCTTGCTGCGTATGGGTTTCAGGGCTCCATTGCCGGCTATGGCGAGGGTGAGCTGTTTTTCCCGAACTCCCCGATCCTGTCGGTGCACGGCACCTTCGCCGACGCCGTGATCCTCGAGACGCTGCTCCTGTCGATCCTCAACCATGACTGCGCAGTCGCCGCGGCGGCCGCGCGCATGGTGAGCGCGGCGGGCGGGCGGCCGATTATCGAGATGGGCTCGCGCCGCACGCACGAGGAAGCGGCAGTGGCGGCGGCTCGAGCGGCGTACCTGGCCGGCTTCGCGTCGACGTCGAACCTGGCCGCGGGGCGGATCCACGGCGTGCCCACCGCGGGGACCGCCGCCCACGCCTTCACCCTGGCGCATGACAGCGAGGCCGAGGCGTTCCGCGCGCAAGTGGACGCCCTCGGCGTGGGGACGACGCTGCTGGTCGATACCTACGACATCACGCAGGGCATCGCGACGGCGATCGAGGTGGCCGGGCCTCATCTGGGCGCGGTGCGGATCGATTCCGGGGATCTCGCCGTGCACGCGCACCGGGCCCGCGCGCAGCTCGATGCCCTCGGAGCCCGCGACACCCGGATCGTGGTCAGCGGCGACCTCGACGAGTACGCCATCGCCGCCCTGGCCGCTGCGCCGGTCGACGCATACGGGGCGGGCACGGCCGTCGTGACCGGCTCGGGCGCGCCGACAGCGGGGCTGGTCTACAAGCTCGTCGAGGTCGATGGCCGCCCGGTCGAGAAGCGCTCGGAGTCCAAGGCGTCGCACGGCGGGGCGAAGCGGGCCTGGCGGTCGTATCGCCCGACCGGCACAGCCGAGGAGGAGATCGTCCAGCTCGCAGGGGATCCCCCGCCCACCGCCTCCGACGGCCTCGAGTTGCGCGAATTGCAGACCACCGTGTGGCGCGACGGCTCCGCGGTTGCCGGCGCGGGCGACCTGATCGCCGGGCGGGCGCGGCTGGCCGCGGGCCTAATAACGCTGCCGTGGGATGGGCTGAAGCTGTCCGCCGGCGATCCGGCGATCCCAACCCGGGCCTAGGTGTTCTCTACCCTGGGGCGATGACCCGCCCCGTGCCGGCTGGAAGAGCCGTGATCGTCGTCGACGTCCAGAACGACTTCTGCGAGGGCGGCTCGCTGGCAGTCGCCGGCGGGGCCGCGGTCGCGCGGGCGATCAGCGATCGGCTGACCGACAGCGACTTCGACATCGCGGTCGCAACGCGGGATCACCACATTGATCCGGGCGCCCACTTCTCGCCCGAGCCGGACTACCTCGAGAGCTGGCCACGGCACTGCGTCGTCGGCACACCGGGCGTCGAGCTCCACCCATCGCTGTCCACGGAGCGGATCTCGGCGGTCTTCGACAAGGGCGAGCACGCGGCGGCCTACTCAGGGTTCGAGGGCCGAGGCACCGAGGGCAGCGCCGCCGCCGGGCAGCCCCTCGGGGACTGGCTGCGGTCGCGCGACGTCGGCTTCGTTGAGGTGATCGGCATCGCGACCGACCATTGCGTGCGGGCGACCGCCTTGGATGCCGTGTCCCAGGGATTCGCCACAACGGTGCGCCTGGACCTCACCGCGGCCGTGGAGCCGGATTCCCTCGAGGCCACGCTGGGCCAGCTGCGCGCGGCCGGGGTGGCCGTGGTGGGCGAGCTGCTCGCCGTCTGACCACGCCGCTCCAATGAACCCGCTGGTCCGGCGGGGCTGGCCGGCTGATCCGGGCCGGTTGTGGGACGTTGCGGCCGATAGTCCGCCGTAACGTCCCACAACCGGCCTGGGCAGGCGCGCGGCCCGGCGATTAGTCCGCGATCTCCTCGCTGCTGAGCCCGAGGATGAACAGCACGGTGTCCAGGAACGGCACCGAGAGCGACGCATCGGCACTCGCCCGTAGCGCCGCCTTCGCATTGAACGCTATGCCCAGGCCGGCGGCCTCGATCATGTCGATGTCGTTGGCGCCGTCGCCGATCGCGACAGTCTGCTCCAGCGGGATGCCGAACTGCGCGGCGAAGTGGGCCAGCGCGGTGGCCTTCCCGGCGCGATCCACAACCGGCCCGACAACCCGCCCGGTCAGCCGCCCCTCGGCCACCTCGAGCTCGTTGGCCGCGGCGAAGTCCAGCTGCAGCTCGCGGACGAAGCGGTCGGTGAAGACGGTGAAGCCGCCGGACACGACGCCGACCCGGAACCCCAGGCGGTGCAGAGTGCGTACCAGCGTCGCCGCCCCCGGCGTCAGCTGCAGCAGATCACGGACGTCGTGGACCTCGCTGATCGGCAACCCGGCCAGCAGCGCCACCCGCTTCGTCAGCGACTCGGCGAAGTCCAGGTCGCCGGCCATCGCCTGCTCGGTGATGCGCTGCACGGCCTCCCCGGTGCCGGCGCGGTCGGCCAGGAGATCGATCCCTTCGCCCTGCACGAGCGTGGAGTCGACATCGAGGACGACCAGCCGCTTGGCCCGGCGGCGCAGCCCGGCTGCCTCGACCGCGATGTCGATCCCGGTCTGAGCGGCGGACTGCGAC
>JAOPVO010000267.1 GCA_025966155.1 Pseudonocardiales bacterium | reverse complement strand
CGGGCTGATCCCCGTGCTCCAGCGCCGCGGCTCGACCCGCTCGGTCTACGAGCACAGCACCTTCCGCGACAACCTGCTCGCGTTCTGAGCCGGCCTCTCGCGTGATGGTCTCGGGGTTGTGGTCGCCAGGACGGCAGCAACCCCGAGATCATCGCCTCGGAGGCCGGCAGTGGACGGGATGGGTGGCGGCTAAGCCGTGATCGGCCCGGCGTCCGGGAGGACGTAGCCGGCCGCCCAAGGCAGCGACGTGCGGGCCATCTCGCCGGTGGCCGACGGCAGGTCGAGCCATTCCGACGTGTCGTCCCAGCGGACGCAGCGCAAATGGCCGTCCTGAGCCTCGGCGGCGCCGTGCGGCACCTCGTGGCCGGCGGCGAATCCGCAGCGCCCAAGCGCGAGGCTGACGTCGATGCATCGGCCGTCGGTCATGCACCGAGTATGGCCCAGGTGGACGGCTCGGGCTCACCGTGGGTTACGCGACCGGGCTAATTGGCGGTGCGCGTCAACTGACAGTTAGCGGGCTTGCTTTATCCACAGTGCCCTAAGCAGACTGATGCCGCTCTGTGACAGTGTGTTGCCGCGTCGCCTCGGGCTGGCGCGAGCGGCACGGTAGGCGGGGCGACACTCGGGGGAGCTCATGGTCTCGGCATTGGCGCGGGTTGAGGATGAGTGCCGCGATGTGGTGCGCAGCCGCAACATCGACCCCTCGCGGGATGCGCCCGAGGTGCGCCGCATAGTTGAAAGCGTCGTTGCGGCGTATCTGGATCGGTCGATCAGCGTCACACTGCCCTCTCTCGGCGATCCCTCCGTGGCCACGCGGCGCATCATCGACAATATTGCCGGCTATGGGCCACTTCAGCCGTACCTCGATGATCGCTCGGTCGAGGAGATCTGGATAAACGAGCCGGGGCGGGTATTCGTCGCCCGCCACGGGCGCAGCGAGCTGACGACGCTGGTGCTGAGCGAGACCGAGGTTGCCGACTTGGTCGAGCGGATGCTGCGGCCTTCTGGCCGGCGGATCGACCTCAGCTCGCCGTTCGTCGATGCCATGCTTCCCGACGGGTCGCGCCTGCACGTAGTGATCCCGCAGATCACCCGGCGCCACATGGCCGTCAATATCCGGAAATTCATCGTCGCCCGGGCGTCGCTGGACGAGCTGGTGAGCCTCGGATCGCTGCCGGAGCCTGCGGCGCGGTTCCTCGAGGCCTCGGTGGCCGCTGGCCTGAACATCCTCGTATCCGGCGGAACCCAGGCCGGGAAGACCACCATGCTGAACGCCCTGTGCGCGGCGATTCCGGCCCGCGAGCGGGTGATCACCGCCGAGGAGGTCTTCGAGCTCTCCCTTGAATTGCCCGATGTCGTGGCGATGCAGACGCGCCAGGCCAACCTCGAAGGCACCGGGGAGATCCCGCTGCGCCGCCTGGTCAAGGAGGCGCTCCGGATGCGGCCGCAGCGGCTGATTGTGGGCGAGGTCCGGCAGGAGGAATGCCTTGATCTGCTGATCGCCCTGAACAGCGGATTGCCGGGCATGTGCACATTGCACGCGAACTCCGCGCGCGAGGCGCTGATGAAGATGTGCACGCTTCCATTGCTGGCTGGGGAGAATGTGTCGGCCGCGTTTGTTGTGCCGACTGTCGCGCAGAGCGTGGACCTCGTCGTGCACCTCGGCACGGACGTCGACGGTCGGCGGCAGGTCCGCGAGATCGTCGCCGTCAGCGGGCGGTGCGAAGGCGACGTGATCGAGACCTCGGACATCTTCACCCTGCGCGACGGGCATCTGCGCGCGGCCGGCGGCTTCCCGCCGCACCTCGACCAGTACGAGCGCCTCGGCTTCCACATGCCCACGCTGCTGGGAACGGCGGCCTGAGATGGGCGCGTGGATCGGGTTGATGCTCGGCGTCGGTGTGCTGCTGATCTGGCGCAGCGGGCCACGCGCGCCCCAACGAGCGCCGCGCGGTTCGGCGTGGTTGGTGCGCCGGGACGAGCTGCTGCATCGCGCGGGCATCACCGATGTCGGCGTCATCGCACTCGTGGCCATCCAGTTCGGTGCGGCGGCGCTCATTGGGCTGGCGGTGCTGGTGATCACCTCCACCCTGGCGATCGCCGCGTGCTTCGCGGGCTTCGGATTCGTGGTGCCGGTGCTGGTGGTGCGGCGAATGGCGCTGCAGCGGCAGGGGGATCTGCGCGAGCAGTGGCCCGAGGCCGTGGACAACCTGGCCTCGGCGGTGCGTGCCGGGATGGCGCTGCCCGAGGCCGTTGCGCAGCTCGCCCGGAGGGGGCCGGCGCCGTTGCGCGCGCCGTTCGCGCGGTTCGCCTCCGCCTACCGGTCCAGCGGCCGCTTCGGGGAGTGCCTCGACCTTCTCAAGGCCGAGCTCGCCGACCCGGTCGGCGATCGGGTGTGCGAGACGCTGCGGGTCGCGCGGGAGGTCGGCGGGTCCGATCTGGGGACGGTGCTCCGCACCCTGTCGGAGCTTCTGCGCGAGGATGCGCGGACGCGCGCAGAGCTCGAGACGCGCCAGGGCTGGGTCGTGAATGGGGCGCGACTGGCCGTCGCCGCCCCGTGGCTCGTGCTGCTCATGCTGGGCACCCAGTCGCAGACGGTCGAGGCCTACGACACGCCAACCGGCACCCTGCTGCTCGCGATCGGCGCTGCCGCCTGCATCTTGGCCTACCGGATCATGCTGCGAATCGGGCGGCTGCCCGCGGAGAAGCGGGTGCTGCAGCGATGAGCAACGCGCTGATTGGGGCGGGATTGGGCGCGATCGCCGCATCCGGTGTGCTGCTGGCGGTTCTGGCCAGTCCGCCTATGCGCCGCCCGACGCTGGTCGATCGGCTGGAGCCGTTCCTGGCCGATCCCGAGGCTCCGGCGCGGATGCTGACGGACGCGCATGCGCAGTTGCCGTTCCGGGCGGTCCGCCGGCTGCTTGGGCCCCTGGTGGTCGAAAGCGTCCGCGTGCTTGATCAAACTCTCGGTGGGGCCGCATCGGTCCGGCGGCGGCTGCGCGGGCTGGGCGTCGATACGACGGTCGAGGAGTTCCGGCTCGAGCAGGTGGTGTGGGGCGCGCTCGGCGCGGTGGGCACCGGGGCCGCCGTGGCTGGGCTCACCGTGCTGCGCGGCCGGCTGGATGTGCTGCTTGTAGTGGTCGGTGTGCTGGTCGGCGCGATCAGCGGCGTGCTCCTGCGGGACTGGTGGCTGCGCCGTCAGCTCGAGCAGCGGGAGCAGACGATGATCGCCGAGTTCCCCGTCGTCGCGGACCTGCTCGCGCTGGCCGTCGTCGCGGGCGAGGCGCCGCTGGGCGCGCTCACCCGGGTCTGCGCGCTGACCCGCGGCGAGATCGCACGGGACCTTTCCGGCGCCTTGGCCAAGGCGCGAGCCGGAGCGCCGATCACCCGTGCGCTGTCGGAGCTGGCCGAGCAGACCACGGTGGAGCCGTTCGCGCGGTTCCTGCAGGGCTTCGTCGTCGCGATCGAGCGTGGCACGCCGCTCGCGGATGTCCTGCGAGCTCAGGCCGCGGACGTGCGGGAGTACGGCAAGCGCGTGCTGCTCGAGGCCGGCGGCCGCAAGGAAGTCGCGATGCTCGTGCCCGTCGTCTTCCTGATCATGCCGATCACTGTCCTTTTTGCGCTGTATCCGGGCCTGCTCACCGTCGTCAACCTGACGCGATGATTGCCGGCTAACGAAGATGAGGAAATGGGGACACGATGGGGAATCTGGATGTCTTGGTGGCGTGGGCGGGTGCAGGCTGGAATCGGCTGCGTGGGCGCGATCCGGAGCGCGGGGACGTACCCGGCTGGGTGATGGTGACCGTCATGACCGCTGGCTTGGTCGTCATCATCTTCGGGGTGTTCCGGGACAAGATCACCGACGCGGTATCGGACGCCATCGACTCGGTGACGAGCGGAACAAGCTCCTAGCTCGGCTGCGCGGCGATGGCGGGTCGACGGTCGTCGAGTTCTCCCTCGTGGCGGTGCTGCTCATCTTCCTGCTGTTCGCGGTGCTCCAGATTGCGGCGCTGTTCTATGTGCGCTCGATCGTGGCGGCCAGCGCAGCCGACGGCGCCCGGTATGCCGCCAACGCGAATGTCGAGCCCGGGGCCGGCGCCGATCGGGCCACCGCGCTGATCCGGGAGGGGCTGAATGATCGGATTGCCGGCGATGTGCCGTGCACGGGATCCGTCAGCACCGATCCCGCCTCGGGCCTGCGGCTGACGTTGGTGCGCTGCACGGGTTCCATCCATTCGCTGCTGCTGCCGGTAGCCGCGCTGATCGGCATCGACATCCAGTCGCGATCGCTGGAGGAGGGCCCGTGATCCGGGCGTTCCGGTGGGCTCGGGCGCAGTGCCGCGGCGACGAGGGCAGCGCGATAGTCGAGTTCACGTTCCTCGCCATCCTCGTGATGGTGCCGCTGGTCTACTTGGTGGCCGCGGTGGCGTCGGTGCAGCGCAGCAGTTCAGCGGTGGGTGAGGCGGCCCGCGCGGCCGGACGGGCGATGGGCCAGGCCGACACCGTCGCGCAGGGACAGGCTCGGGCCGAGGCCGCGGTGCGCATCACCTTCGAGGATGCCGGGCTGCCGGTCGACAGCGCCCAGGTGCGCATCGTCGCGCCAGGCGCGGACTGCGAGGGCCCGACCGTAACGCCATCTTTGGACGCAGGTGCGGAATTCGCCGTGTGCGTGATCCGCCAGGCCGACGTGCCTGGCGTGCCCACGATCCTGGCCGGCCGGAGCGTGCAGACCATAGGGCGGTATGTGGTCCACGTGGACGACTTCCGCCAGTGACACCCCGGCTTCGCGGTGATGACGGCTCAACCGTGCCGCTCATCCTCGGCTTCTTCGTGCTCGCGTTCCTGATGGTCGCGGGCTCGATCGCCGCGTCCGATGCGTACCTGGATCAGCGGGCGCTGCAGAGCTCCTGCGACGGGGCGGTGCTGGCCGGGGTGAACGCGATCGACGAGCAGCTGGCCTTCACCAGGGGTGTCGGGCTCTATGAATCGATCCCGCTCGGGCCGGCCCGGGAGGCCGCCCAGGCCTATCTCGACCGCGATGCATCGCGCTCGGCCGTGCGGATCCAGCAATCGGCGGTCACCGGCGGAAGCACCCTCAGCCTGCTCTGCGTGGAGACATCGCTGCTCGCGTTCGGGTCGGTGTTCGGCTACGGCGACGGGGTGCAGCACCGCGCCACGGCCTCGGCTCGCGCCGACTTCCTCGACTGATGCCAGCCCTGCGGGCGCGGGCATTAGCGCTCGCTGGCTGTCCGGGGTGCGCCGAGGGTGGCGAACAGCGGCGCAGGCGTCGCCGCAGACGTGCCGTTGGCGCCGTCCCACGTTTGGCCGGTCCATATCCCGGTATCAACCCACAGCAACCCCGCGGCGGAGAAAGCAGCCGGAGGCACCGATAACGTGAGGAGCTTTGATGGCGAATACCCGCACGACCGACCGTCCCGCGCTGATACAACGAGCGGCGCTGATCGTCGGTGCGACATTCCTGCTGGTGGGTGTGCTCGGGTTCATCCCTGGTATCACCACCGACTACGACACGATGACCTTCGCCGGCCATGAGTCGATGGCCAAACTGCTCGGGATCTTCATGGTGTCTGTGCTGCACAACATCGTGCACATCCTGTTCGGTCTGGCCGGCCTCGCGATGATGCGCACCGCGGCCAATGCGCGGCGCTACCTCATCGGCGGCGGCGTCATCTACCTGGTGCTATGGATCTACGGCCTGGTGATCGACCAGGACAGCAGCGCGAACTTCGTTCCCGTGAACAATCCCGACAACTGGCTGCACTTCGTCCTGGGCGTGGGGATGATCGGCCTTGGGGTGATCCTGTCCCGCCGCACGGACCACCGCGCGGCCGGAACGACAGGAACGTCGCGCATCTAGGCACCACGATCCTCACGAGCGTGGCGTCGCAGGGGCCCGGGCCTTCGGCGATGCCACGCTCGGCTGCGCGCGCAAGTCACCCTGCTCTCCGCTGCTTGCTGCTCGCCTCGGCCAGCATCCGCAGGTAGGCCTGGTCGTCGGACCCCCAGTCCTCGACTGCGACGTGGCAGGCATCGACGAGGGCCGAGAGCGACATCAACATGCTCGCGATCCCGGCCTCATCCCCGGTCTCGATCGCATCGACGATGCGCTCCGTGCGCTGCTGAGTCAGCTCCCAGACCCCCTTCGGGAGCTGCTGGCCCAGCGCCTCCCCGAGCATGAACGTCAGCATCTGGAATGTGTCGACAACCTGATTCTTCAGCGTCTCGCGGGAGGGTTTCGCGTCCATGCCCGGCATCGTGCGCGAGGGCGCCGACAGTTCCGTTCAGTGTGGCCCTCTAGCGTGGCCCCATGTCCCCGGAGCTCCCCGTTAATGTTGCTGTCGTCGCCGATCCGTCGCCTGCGGGGGACGGCACGTGGACGGTCGAGTTCCCCGACGGCCTCCAGTCGATGGGCGGGGTCATGCACGGCGGCGCCGTCGTCGGCACGATGGCGCGGGCCGCCGGATTGGCCACCGGGCTCCGCGTCGCCACCATCAGCGCGCACCTTCATTCAGGGGTGCAGGCCGGCCAGGCCACAATCACGATCACGCCGGTCAGCGCCGGCCGAACCGCGACGACGCTCCAGGTCTCCCTCGCGCAGGAGCGGCTACGCGCGACGGCCTTCTTCCTGCTGACCAGCGACGAGGCCTCAGTGGACCTGCCGGTCACCGTTCCGCCCGAGCTGGCGGCCAATATCCCCCCGCCGCCCGCGAGCGACGCCGACATCCAGCGCAGCCGGGGGGCGGTCCCGTTCATGCGCAACGGCCTGGACTTCTCGATGGCGGGGGAGGCGCGCGTGCTCGCCGGCGGCAGCACCGCCCGGATCGAGGCGTGGATGCGGGTGCGCGTCCCGCACGAGGACACCGCCGCCGTCGCCACGATGCTGCTCGATGCCCTGCCGCCGACGCTGCTGGTATTGCGGACGACGCCGGCCCTAATCTTCACGATCGAGTTCACCGTGCACCTGACGCCCGCCGCGCACCTCCCGCAGCCGGAGGGCACTTGGTACTACCTGCGCCAGCACACCGTCTGGGCGGTGGGCGCCCTGTGCGTAGACGATGCCGAGCTATGGACCCAGCACGGGACGCTCATCGGCACCGCGCGGCAGATGCGCCGCTCGATGCCGGAAACCCGCAGCTGAGCCCGCCATAGACCTTGAGCTTTTCCGTCGCCTGGCCCGGAAAACCTCAAAGCCATCGCGGACGGGGACGGCTACGACACGCAGAACTCGTTGCCCTCGATATCGCGCATCGTCGTAGTCACCGGGCCACGGTCGGACGTCACCCAGGCCACCTCGGCGCCCAGCAGCGTCAATCGCTCGACCTCGCCCGGTGCCGCCTCCGCGCCGACCTGGAGGTCCAGGTGCACCCGGTTCTTGGCGGTCTTGGGCTCCGGAACCCGCTGGACGAATACCCGCGGACCGCGGCCGGCCGGATCGACGCACGTGGCGACATCGCGGAAGGCGGTGCGCCCGTCGACCTCGATGGCCTCGTCGGGCGGCAGATGGCCCGCAGCGAGCAGGCCCTTGACGACCGCCGAGTGGTCCTCGACCTCGTAGCGCAGCGCCTGGGCCCAGAAACGGGCCAGTGCATGAGGATCGGCGGCGTCGAACGCGATCTGAATCGTTGCCATCACAGTGCTCCTCAGGTTCGTGACGTGCCCGGAGATTGTTACATTTCCGTTGCTGAGCAACGGCTTTGTGACAATCCCGGCGTCTGAGGCGGGTCGCGACGGCGGGGCTAGGCCAGGCAGGACGCGGGGCTACGGCTCGACGTTGAGGTTGCGGCTGGGGATGCCGTCCGTCTTATCCGGCGGCGTCATTGGCGGCCGCACCGTCGACAGCGCGGCCACCCGGTGGGCGTAGTCGGGGGCAGCCGAGACGAACGCCTCGCCCAGCTCGGTCCGCTCGCCGCCGCCGCGGACCGGCGGGCCGCCGCGACTGCGGTTGATGCACTCGGCGATGGCCGACAGCTTGGAGCCGACCCGCCGGCGCCGCATCACGGGGGCGACGTAGATCTGAATAATCTGCCCGTTGTGCGGCCACCACTGCACCGCCCCGACCTGCTGCGACTGATCCAGTCCGAGCGCATCCCACTGCGCCCGATCGAGCACCGTTCCCTCGACCACGCCCAGCTCGGACGCGCCCGCCGGCAGCTCGAAACCCATCACCGTCCAAGTGGTGAACTCGTTGCTGTCGTCCCGGATCTCGGCGTAGATCAAGTCCGGCGCGCTTGCCGTGATCGGGCCCAGCGTCTGCGCCCGGAGGACCCGGCCGGTCGAGGGCACGAACCGGACCTGGATCAGCCGGATGTCGTTCTTGGTCAGCCCCGGACCCACCAGCGGCATGTCAACGATGGACTCGGCCGGGTGCGCGTCGCTGGCCACGCCCACCAGCGTCATCTCCAGCGGGTCAGCGTCTATATGGCGGAACCGCGCCAGCCACGTGTTGAACGTCCGCTGCGGAAACACAGCAGCCACGTCCGGCACGAGGGCCGGACGTGGCTGCTGAGGCGTATCAGAGGTCACGCGAGTCAGACGCGGCTGCGCCGACGGCTTCCGGCCAGGGCCAGCCCGGCGCCAACCGCCAGAAGGGAGACGCCGAGGCCGAACTCGTTCGGCACGTGCTGCGGGCCGGTGGCCGCCAGGATCGGCGCCGCCACGACGACGGCCGGGCTGAGCACCGAGACCGTCACGGTCGCCGTGCTGGTCGCCGTGCCGCCGCGGGTGGCCACCAGGTACTGCAGGACGTCAGGGCCGAGCAGGCCGGCGGCCGGGGTGTAGTGGATGACCCGCTTGCACTGCGCGACCGGGGGCGCGCAATCCGACGCCGCGTCGACGCGGACGGCCGAGCCGTTGACCGACGTGACGCCGAGGATGTAGGCGTCGGCGCCGTAGAGCTCGTCGTTCAGCAGGACGTCCAGCGGGATCTCGCCGTAGCCGATGGTCGAGTACGCATCCGCGACGAGCACCGGGGCCGGGATGTTCGGGTCGTTCAGAAGGTCGACGTACTTCGGGGCCAGCGCCTGGTCCAGCGTCGTCGGCGCTCCGACCGTGAACGGGATGGGACCGGCGATCGGCACGTATCCGGCAGCGGGGGTCACCTGGTGGAGCAGGTAGTTGCCCGGCGGGAAGAGGATGGTCTCGCCGCTGTCCTTGAACGTCAGGGTGCCGAAGGCGTCGGTGGTCGCGCTTGCCGGCAGGACGCCGGGCTCATCGGCGCCCACAGCGAGGGGGTCGACGGCGTCCGGGGCGGGGGGCGGGTTGACGGGCGTGACCTCGAACGTCGCACCAGACAGCAGGCCGGTCACGAATGGGGGCAGGCTGTGGTCGCCGGCAAGCTCAGGCGCGAACGTCACCGAGCTGGTGAGGCCGAGGATGACCTGCCGGTTGGGCCCGCGGTTCTCGAACGCGAAATCGTTGTCGTTGGTGAAGATTCCGCCGCAGGTCTCCGAGGAGTCGTCGTTCAGCGGTATGACGCATTTGCCGACCGTGACCGCAAGGCCCGGCAGCACCGGGAAGATGCCGGCGGGCTGCGAGGCCTGGGTGAGGGTGTACGTCTGGTTGCCCGGCACTGAGTCGAACCGGCACATGCCGCTCGGGTCGGTGAAGCAGCTCTCGCTGATCTCTGGATCAGTGTCGCCGACCAGAGAGAACTCCACGCCGCCGAGGTTGCTGCCGACCGGGAATGTCCCTTCGACGGGCAGTACCCGCGCAGTGACCTTCGTGGTGCCGAAGTCGGGGTCGGCGGGAATGTCGGCGGTCGTCGAGGGCGGCGTCGTGTACACGTCCGCGCCATTCGCGTTGACGGCCAGGATCCGGCCCAGCGGCGTGGTGTCGGCGCCGGCGGCCTGCTGGTCGACCAGGGCGATGCCCAGCGCGCCTAGGGCGCCGACGGCTGTTGCCGCGCCGATGCGCTTGGCGCGCGGCAGCACCGCGGTGGTGACGGAGGTATAGGACAGACGGCGCACAGTTCTCCCTGATGCTTAGGCAGATGATCTCCGAGGACCCTACCGAAACTTCACAGAGTGAGCAATCGCGGCGCAAGCTAACAAGTGTGACAAACCCGGCACCAGAGCCAGCGGCTAGACGGGGCTGTTCTCGCTGGTCCGGCGCCAGCGGATCCCGGCCTCGATGAAGTCGTCGATGTCCCCGTCGAGCACAGCCTGGGGGTTGCCGACCTCGTGCTCGGTCCGCAGGTCCTTCACCATCTGATACGGGTGCAGCACGTAGGACCGCATCTGGTTGCCCCAGCTGTTGCCCTCGCTCTTGAGCGCGTTCATCACCGCGCGCTCCTCCTGCCGGCGCCGCTCGAGCAGCTTCGCCTGGAGCACGGCCATCGCCGACGCCCGGTTCTGGATCTGCGAGCGCTCGTTCTGGCACGACACCACGATGTTGGTCGGCAGGTGGGTGATCCGCACGGCCGAGTCGGTCGTGTTGACGCCCTGGCCGCCGGGCCCGGACGAGCGGTACACGTCGACACGCAGCTCGTCCTCGGGGATGTCGACGTGGTCGGACTGCTCGACGACCGGCAGCACCTCGACCTCGCCGAACGACGTCTGGCGCCGGCCCTGGTTGTCGAACGGGCTGATCCGCACGAGGCGGTGAGTGCCCTGCTCGACCGACAGCGTCCCGTACGCGTACGGCGCGTGGACCACGAAGGTGCCGGACTTGATGCCGGCCTCCTCGGCGTAGGACGTGTCGTAGACCTCGACGTCGTACTTGTGCCGCTCCGCCCAGCGCAGGTACATCCGCATGAGCATCTCGGCCCAGTCCGCGGCGTCCACCCCGCCCGCGCCCGAGCGGATCGTCACGACGGCCTCGCGGGCGTCGTACTGACCCGACAGCAGCGTGCGCACCTCGAGCTCGGCAATCGCCTTCCGCAGCACGGTGACGTCCTTGACGATGTCCTCGATCGCGCTGAGATCGCCCTCCTCGAGGGCCATCTCGTGCAGCATCCCGGCGTCGTCGATGCGGGCGCGCAGCCCCTCCACGCGGCGGATCTCGTTCTGTAGGAACGACAGTCGGCTGGTGATCTTCTGCGCCGCGGCGGGGTCGTCCCAGAGGTTGGGGACGGAGGCCTGCTGCTCCAGCTCGTTGGCCGCTGTGCGCATCGAATCGAGGTCGAGAACGGTCTCGATGCTCTTCAGGGTCGCGGAGAGGGCGGCGATCTCCTCGGGGACGTCGGTCACGTCCAGCCACGGTACGCGAC
>JAOPVO010000256.1 GCA_025966155.1 Pseudonocardiales bacterium | reverse complement strand
GCTCGATGGTCGGTGCCGGCTTCGTCACGGGGAGCCGGGCGAAGCTTCGGGGCGCGCTGGGCGCGTCCCCGCGCTGCACCCACGGACGCGGGGACCATTCGCGCCGCGGCGCCGGCATGCTGGCCGGGCCACCGGCCATGGCCGGCTCATCAACGTGAGCCAGCACGCGCAACGCGGCGGCGGCGGTCCAGGTCAGCTGCTGGGCGGCGAACGCGTCGCGCACGCAGTCGGCCGGCAGCGGCAGGTACCCCAGGCCCGTGGGCGGGGACAGCGCGAGATCGACGTCGTCGTGCATCGCCATGACCTGGCAGTTCAGCTCCCAGGCGATGCGGGCGCCGGCCTCGCGCAGCCGCCGCGTCCCGCCGTCGCCGATCGCCGCCAGGACGCGGGCGCCGTCGCCGGCGACATCGTCGAAGGCGGCCCGGGCCCCGCCGAGCGCGCCCAGCAGCTTGGCCGCGGTCTTCGGGCCGATGCCGCGGACGCCGGGCAGGTTGTCCGAGGCATCGCCGCGCAGCGCCGCGTAATCGCGATACTGCTGCGGCGCTATCCCGAGCATCGTGCTCAGGCGCTCCGGGTTCAGCAGCGGCGAGGCCTCGATGCCCCCGTTGATGATGCGCAGCACCGAGGTGGTGTCGTCGATGAGGGCGAACGAGTCGCGATCGGAGGTGACGATGACGGTGGTGGCGCCGAGCGTCGGTGCGATCCGGGCCACCGAGGCCAGCACATCGTCGGCCTCGAGGCCGGGCGGCACGACAACGGCCACGCCCATCGCGCGCAGAACCTCGACGGCGAGCTCGAGCTGATCGACGAGGGTCGGCAGCTTGTCCGTGCGGGTGGCCTTGTACTGCGGCCAGCGCTCGCGCCGGATGCTCGAGGACGGATCGTCGAAGCCGATCACCACGGCCTCGGGCCGGATCCGATCGACGGCCGCCACCAGCTGGGACAGCAGCCCGCGCACCGCCCACATGGGGCGCCCGGTCGAGTCGCGCAGACCGGTCGAGGCCTGGGCGTGGAAGCTGCGGTGGAGCAGGGAGTTCCCGTCGACCGCCAGCAGGATCCGGTCGTCGCTCACCGGGCCCACTGTGCCACGCCCCGGCGACATCGCCCGCCGACGCGGCCCGCCCCGCCCGCCTACAGCTCGACGATATCCAGGGACTGCAGCCGCGGCGCCGGTTCGGGGCTGAGGTCGATCTCGATGCGCGCCGATCCATCGCGCCCGTGCAGGTCGAAGTCCAGGGCGGCGGCCGTGACCACCCGGCTGGGCGCCGATCGCGCGCGGTCGAGCGGGCCGATCCGGGCGGCCGCGGCCTGGACGATCGCGCGGCGCTCGTCCCGCGGCACGTCCAGATCCATATTCGCGGCGAAGATCGCGTCGGCGAGGGCGTCGTCCCAGGATTCGATCAGCGACTCCACCGCCGCGCGCATCGCGGCCAGCTCGGGCCACGGCGTCGGCTCCGGCGCGGGCAGGCCATCGAGCAGCACATCCATGGCCGCCGCAGTGACGGCGGCCGGCCCCGCGTAGGTGCTGTTGGCCAGCATGATCACCCCAACACCGGAGGCCGGGTGCCAGCGCATGTTCGACCCGAATCCGGGATAGCCGCCCGAGTGGCCGACGATCGCGCCCCACCGGCTCCCGTGCTCGACGACGAGGCCCATCCCGTACCCGCGGGCCAGGGCCTGCGGCGCCCCGGCCGCCACGAGCGGGGCGACGGCGACCAGGCGCTGGAGCTGCTGCATCTCCCGGCGCGACGCGGCGGACAGCGGGTGGGCGTCGTCTCCGCCGGGCGCGTGGGCGTCCACGAAGCCGCGGACCCACACCGCCAGGTCCTCGACGGTGCTGAAGAGGCCGCCGATGGCGGAGAACTCCCCCGGTGTGTCGTAGGGAACCTCGGCCCAGTCGTCCCCGGCCCGGCGATAGCCCGGCTGCAGATCGCGCCCCACCAGGTCGGCCGCGGCGAATCGGGTCGAGTCCAGCCCGAGCGGGCGCAGCAGCCGCTCCGTCACGAACTGCCGGTAGGGCATCCCCGTCACCTCGCCGACTGCGCGGCCGATGATCGCGAAGCCCAGATTCGAGTATTGGAACGCCGTCCCCGGGGTCGCCGACATCCGCGGCCCGGAGCGCAGGAACTGCTCGAACGCGTCCGGGGTCAGGGACTCCTGGCGATCGGCCCACGGGTCGTCGCTCGGGAACCCGCCGGACATCGTGAGCAGCAGGCGCAGGGTCAGCTCCGGCCCACCGGCCGGGGACAGCCCCGCGGCGGCTGGAACATAGGTGGCTACGGGCTCGTCCAAGCGCAGCGCGCCCTCGTCCCGCAGCAGCAGCACCGCCGCGGCCGTTGCGCTCTTGGTCATCGACGCGATGCGGAAGACGCTCGTCGCCGACGGCGGCCCCGCCCGGCCCGGCGAGCGCCCGGCCCCGCCCCGGTGCACCAGGCGCCCGCCCGCCACGACCCCGTAGGCCATCGACGGCGCGCGGCCCTGCTCGACGAACTCGGCGGCCAGGCGGTCGACGGCCGCGAATCCGGCGGGGTCCAGGGCCATGGCGGGATACTCGCACACCGCGGTGCGCACGCCAGCGGGGCGAACATGGCCCGGCGCATGATGGTGCGATGCATCTGGAGCTCACGCAGTGGCGGCGCACAGTGAACGAGCTCTACTCAGACGTCCGCGCCGCCGACGATCCAGCAGCGGCGCACGCGCTCTGGCGGGCTGGGCGCGATGAGCTGTTCCGCACCCACCCGCAGTCCCCGCTCGAGCCGGGCGACCCGTTCCTGGAGACCGGGCTGCCGTACTGGCCGTACGACCCGGCACTGCGCATCGAATCCGCGCTGCTGCCGTCGCCTGGGCCGCAGGAGCTGCGGATCGAGACCTCCGACGGCACGATCCGGATGTCGCGCATCGGCCGCGTCGACCTGCCCGCGGCGCTGGGGGCGACCGTCGATGTGTGGTCGCTGGACCAGTACGGCGGCGGCGTCTTCCTGCCGCTGCGCGATGGCACCGCAGGGTCGGGAAGCTACGGCGCCGGGCGGTACCTGCTGGACACCGCCAAGGGCGCCGACCTCGGCGGGACGCATAGCACGCTGACGCTGGACCTGAACTTCCTGTATCACCCGTCGTGCCGCTACAGCCCGCGCTGGTCGTGCCCCCTGGCCGCCGACGGGAACCGGATTGCGGCCCGCGTCGAGGCCGGCGAGCGGTACGCCTTCGAGTAACCGAAGGCGAGCCGTCAGTCGCGGGTCCAGCGCTCGTGGATGAGCTCCAGGCTGCGCAGGCGCGCGGCTAGGTCGGGGGTCTGGATCCCGAGCATCAGCTCGTCCGCCTGGGTCTGCTCGACCAGCTTCTCCAGCTTCGCGTGGACAGTCTCGACATCGCCGATCGCCGCGGCCTCCATCCGCTGGGCGGCGAACGCGCGCTCCTGCTCCGACCAGGTGTGCTCCGCGGCCTCCTCGACGGTGCGGCCCGGCCGGCGGATATTGCGGCGCAGGTCCGCGAAGGACAGGAACGACGGCGCGGCGAGGCGCATGGCCTCGTCCTCGGTCGCGGCGGCCAGGGCGGACATCGTGACCAGCACGTGCGGCTGCTCGAGCAGCTCAGAGGGCTGGAACCGCTCGCGGTAAAGGGCAACGGCAGCCAGGGTGTTCTCGCCGCTGAAGTGGTTCGCGAACGCATACGGCAGGCCCATCGCCGCGGCCATGTAGGCACTGGACAGGCTCGAGCCGAGGATCCAGATCTCCGGGACGGTGTTCAGCACGGGGCTCGCGGCGACCACACGGTCGCGGTCCAGGGGCCCGTCGTCGCCCTCGCCCTCGGTCCGGCTGGCCCAGAGGTAGCTGTAGAGCTGCTGGATGTCGCGGATGAACTCATCCTCGGCGCCGGAGTTCGCGGCGCCGCGGCGCAGGATCGCCGACGTGCGCTGGTCGCTGCCCGGCGCGCGCCCGAGACCCATATCGATGCGGCCGGGGTGCAGCGCCTCGAGGATGGCGAACTGCTCGGCCACAGCCAGCGGCGCGTGGTTCGGCAGCATCACCCCGCCGGAGCCCAGCCGGATCCGCTCGGTCTTGGCCCCCAGATGGGCCAGCAGCACCGGCGGCGAGGTCGAGGCCACCGACGCCATGTTGTGGTGCTCTGCCGCCCACAGCCGGCGATAGCCGATCTCGTCGGCCCGGATGGCGAATGTCGTCGCCGCGGCGAACGCGTCCCCGCTGGTCTGGCCGGTGGAGACGCTGGCGAGCTCCAGAACTGACAATTCGACGCGATCGCTCATTCTCACGAAAGTACCCGTCGGGCCTCCGGCATTCCCCATGACCGGGGCCGCCGCTATCGCCGTCGGCGGCCCTACCATTCGGACCACATGGATGCGTCGCTCCTGGTGGTGCTGGTCATCGCCCTCCTACTGGCCGCACTGGCGCGCCGTTTCGAGTGGCAGGCGCCGCTGGTCCTCACCGTGGCGGCGCTGGCCGCGTCGGTGATCCCCTCGGTCCCGGACATCGCGATCGATCCGCATCTGGTGCTGGCCCTGGTCGTGCCCCCGCTGCTGTACTCGACGGCGCTGGATACCTCGCTGCGCGGATTCCGGCGCGATATCCGGCCGATCTTCCTGCTCGGCGTCGCACTCGTGGCTGCGGTCGCCGTGTCGATCGCCACCGTCGCGACCCTGCTCGTGCCCGGGATGGGGTTCCAGACGGCGATCATCCTGGGCGCCGTCGTCGCCCCGCCGGACGCAATCTCCGCGGTGTCGATCTTCCGCCGCCTCGGCCTGCCGCGGCGCCTCACGTCGATCATCGTCGGGGAGAACCTCGTCAACGATGCGACGTCCCTGACCCTGTATCGCCTGACGGTGGCCACCGTGGCCGGCACCTCCACCCTGTTCTCCCAGCCGCTCGCGATGTTCGGCTACGGGGCTGCCGTCGGCACCGCGATCGGCACCGTCGTCGCGGTCGCGGTGGCCCAGACCCGCCGGCGGCTGGACGATCCGGTCGCCGAATCCGCGGTCGGGATCGTCGTTCCCTTCGTCTGCTATCTGTGCGCTGAGGCAATTCAGGCCTCGGGCGTCATCGCCGTCGTGGTGGCCGGGCTGCTGCTGGGCTGGCTGTCCCCGCGCGCCGGCGTTGCCTCGCGCCTGCAGGACCGCACGCTCTGGGCGACGGCCGATCTGCTGCTGGAATCCCTGGTCTTCGCGCTGATCGGGCTCCAGCTGCCCTCGGCCATCAGCGCGGTCAACGACTCGGAGATCTCGAACTCCACGCTCGTCGCCGCCGCTGTGGCGATTCTGCTGACGGCGCTCCTGATCCGCCCGCTGTGCATCTTCGGGGCACTGGGGATCTATTCGCTGGCCCGGCGGATTCGCGGGCGGCCCAGGATCCTGGACTGGGCCCAGGTGACGGTGCTGTCTTGGGCGGGCATGCGCGGCGTGCTGACCCTGGCCGCCGCGGCCGGCATCCCGCTCGAGACCGAAGCCGGGGACCCATTCCCCGACCGCGACCTGATCCAGATGCTGGCCTTCGTCGTGGTCGTCGGCACGCTGCTTGTGCACGGGCTGACCCTGCCGCTGCTCATCCGCGCCCTCGGCGTCGGCGGCTCCCCCGACGACGACACCGACGAGCCGGACGCGATCGATGCCGCGCGGTCCATTGCCATCCAATCCGCCCTGGATCAGCTCGACGGCATCGTGGATTCGGCGCGCCGGAAGCACGACGGGCTGGACGACGAGGCCCGCGACCGCGTCCGAACAGCCATCCGGGACCTGCTCGAGGGCCGGCTGATCGAGAGCAGCACCCAGGAGCCCGCCCCCTCCGAGCAGACGCGGCGCGCCACCCGCCGCACCGCCTTCGCCCGGGCGCTGCGCGATGTCCGCCGGGAGATCGTTCGGGTCGAACGGGCCGCGCTGATCGCCGAGCGCGACGCCGGGCGCCTCGACGACGAGGATCTGCGGGAACTGGTGCACGAGCTCGATCTGCAGGAAGCGGGCCTGCGCCCCGACATCCACCCGAACCACTGACCGCGGCCCGGGCCAACCACGGCCCAGCCGGGTTCGGCATGATCGTCCGGTGACCGAGCCGCTCGCCATCCCCGTGGACCAGCCGCAGGACAAGTCGCGCCTGGACCGGATGCTGCGGATCGAGGTCGTCCTGCTGCTGGCGGCCTGCGTCGGCTACTCCGCCGTGCGCTCGGTGGTCAGCTTCCTGCGCACCTACGTCCAATACGGCGGGTTCGCCGGCACGTCCACCAGCCTGAACAACAGCCAGGCGCCGGCCAGCCAGCCGTGGTTCGACCTGACATATCAGCTGCTGTCCAACGCCCGCACGCTGGCCTTCGCGGCGCTCGCGCTGTACCTGCTCGCGCGGACGCCGGCGGCCGCGGCGGCGATCACGGCAGCGCGGGCCCACGGCGGCTTCGGCATCGGCATCGACCTCCGGGTGCCCGGACGCGACGCCCTGCACGGGATCGCACTGGCCACCGTCATCGGGCTGCCGGGGCTGGCGCTGTACTTCGCCGCGCGCGAGCTCGGGATAAACGCCGAGATCGCCACGTCCGGGCTGCCGGACATCTGGTGGCGCCTCCCGGTGCTCATCCTGTCGTCCTTCGGCAACGGGGCACTGGAGGAGATCATCTGGGTCGGGTTCCTGATGACCCGGTTCCGACAGCTGGGCTGGTCGGATGAGCGTTCGATCGCCGCCAGTTCGTGCATCCGCGGGCTCTATCACGCCTACCAGGGCTGGGGCGGCATGATCGGCAACATGGTGATGGGCGTGGTCTATTGCCTGTATTTCAAGCGCACCGGGCGGGTCGCCCCGCTGGTCATCGCCCACACCATCCAGGACTCGGTGGTGTTCGTCGGCTATGTTCTGCTGTCGCCCCATGTGAGCTGGCTCTGACGGCGACGGGGTGGATCCCGGGCCACGCGCGGCTGCGATCCGTTGCGCTGCGCGGCAGCGCGGATCCACTCGATGTCGCCTGCGCCCTGGCCGATAGGGCGGACCCGGCGTTCCTGCATGGGTCGTGGCTCGGAGGCGGCGCGATCCTCGCCGTCGACCCGGTTGCGGTAGTGACCGGGAACGGGCCCGACGCGTTGGCCGCCCTCAATACCCAGCCAGCTATCGACATTGCCGACTCGCCGCCCGGCGCGATCGGCGGCGGCTACCTCGGCGGGCTGGGTTATGCCTCCCTTGATGACCCGCCGCCCGATCCCGCTCACCCGCCGATCCGGTTCGGGTTCTACGACCATCTCCTGCGCCATCACGGCGCTCGATGGACATTCGAGATGCTGTGGACCCCCAGCCGGTCGGCCGCGCTCGAGGAGGCGCTGGCCCGCGCCCGCGAGCTCGTCCGGGCCGAGGCGCCCGACCGTCGGGAGCGGGCGAAGCTCACCGCCATTCGCTTCCCGGATCGCGAAACGCATCTGCGCGCGGTGGCGGCCGCGCAGGACCTCATCGCCCGCGGCGGGATGTACCAGGCCAACATCTGCGCCGAGCTGACCGCCCGTCTGCAGGGCCACCCGTTCGAGCTGTGGCGCCAGCTGGTGCAATCCCTTGGGCCCAGCCACGCCGCCTACCTGCCCACGGCGCTCGGTCTCAGCATCGGCGCCTCGCCGGAGCTGTTCCTTCGGCGGCACGGCGATGCCGCGGCCACCTCGCCGATCAAGGGCACCCGGCCGCGGTCGACGGACCCGGCGCTGGACGCGGCGTCGCGGGCCGAGCTGGCGGCGTCGAGCAAGGACCGGGCCGAGAACGTGATGATCGTGGACCTCATGCGCAACGATCTCGGCCGGGTGGCCCGGACCGGGGGCGTCGCGGTATCGGACCTGCTGCGCGTGACCGCCGGGGCAGGGGTCTGGCATCTGGTGTCGCGGGTCGAGGCGCATCTGCGCGTCGGCGTCAGCGACGCCGACCTGCTGGGCGCGACGTTCCCCCCCGGATCGGTGACCGGTGCGCCCAAGATCGCGGCGCGCGCGGCAATCGCCCGCCTCGAGCAGCAGCCGCGCCGGCTCTACACCGGCGCGGTCGGCATCCTGAGCCCCACGCAGGGGCTGGAGCTGGCGGTTGCCATCCGCACCTTCGAGATCGACACCTCCGTCGACGGCAACGGGGGCGGCATCGTCCGCCTCGGCATCGGCGGCGGCATCACCGAGGGCTCGGACCCCGCCGCCGAGTACGAGGAGTGCCTCGTCAAGGCCGCGCCCCTGCTGCGCGCCGCCGCGCCCGAATAATCGGCTACTGCTGCCCCGGCGTGCCGGGAGGCGGGACGAACGGGTTCGGGTAGGCGTAGCCGGGCGGGTGCTCATCGACGTTGACCGGATACGCATAGCCCGCCGTCTGGCCGCCCGGGCCGGCTGGCGGCTCACCGGGCATCGGCGGCATCGGGGACAGCTCGGGCTCATCGCCCATCAGCCCGGCGTGCGCGGACAGGCTGTCGGGGGTCGTGTCCGAGGCGCGGAGGTTCGCCGTCTCCGGCAGCGACGCAGCCGGCGGCAGGTTGGAGTCGAACCAGCCCGTGGTGTCCATGGGCTCCGCCTGCGCCACGTGCGCGGCGGACGCCGCGGCCTCCGGCGATGTCGACTTCTCCAGCCAACCGGGATCCCCCTCGCCGCCCCCGCCGCCGAGGCGGGACAGCCCATCGAGGGCCTTGGAGAATTCGCTCGGCAGGATCCACATCTTGTTCGCGTCGCCCTGCGCGATCTGGGGCAGCGTCTGCAGGTACTGATAGGCCAGCATTGCCGGGTCGAGCCTGCCGTTGTGGATCGCGGCGAATGTCGTCTCGATCGCCTTGGCCTGGCCCTGCGCCGCGAGGT
>JAOPVO010000220.1 GCA_025966155.1 Pseudonocardiales bacterium | reverse complement strand
GGACTCCGCGTAGTGGCGGCCGCCGGACTGCACGGCCTCCTCGCGCTCCTCGGTGGGGGCCTCGAGCACTGTGGCCGACAGGTCGCTCAGCAGCCACCCGACCTCGTCCGGTGCATAGGACCCGAAGCCCGGGCCGCGCAACGGCTCGGGCAGGGCCGCGCCGGGCCGGAAGGCGGGGAGCACCACGAGCACAACCTGATCGGCGCGCAGCCGGACCTGCTCGAGCAGGCCGCCCGGGGCCCCGAGCTCGGCCGTATCGGCGGGGTCGTCGATGACCAGCACGATGGCGTCGGCCCGCCGCCCCTTGTCGAGGTCGATGTCCCAGACATCGACGTTGTAGGCATAGCGCGCCAATGGATTGTCGACTGTTGACGGCAGCACCACGGCGGGATCGGCGGCGCTGTGCGGCATTGTGCGGCGCAGGGGATAGCCGGGCTCATCGAGGGTGAGCGCGGGAGAGCGGGTCGTCGTGGAGAAGCGGACCGCCCGCTCGGCGCCGGACAGCGCGTCCGCGATCCGCAGCGGCGCGTACATCAGCTCCTCGGCTCCGATGACCAGCACCGAGCCGGCCGCGCCCAGAACATCGGCCAGGTCGATCGCCGTGGCGTCGACCAGCCGGTCCAGCGCGGCGCGGTCGCCGGCGCGCACGCCATGCCGGCCGCCCTCCCGCACGGCGGTCGGCGGGATGTCGATGCGGGTCAGCGCGGCGGGCTCGGCGGTCAGGGCGGCAGCGGGCCGGCCGAGAACCGTCCCGCCGTCGGCCGGCAGGTGAGCCGCCAGCGATGCCCGTGCGTCCAGTGGCACCTCGACAGTGCCGCGGGCCAGCGCCACCACCGTGATGCGCGTGCCCAGCCGGGTCGCGAGTGCGGCCAGCGGCCCATCGATGCCAGCGGGCCGCACATCGACGAGCGCCGCCACGACGTAGTGCGAGCGCGGGGCCTGCGCGTGCAGCGCCTCGATCGTGTTGGCCGCCGTCGCGCCAGTGGACAGCTCGTCGTCGACCAGCACGAGCACCTCGTCGGGCGCGCCGGCGGTCAGGAACTCCGGCGTGTCGGGCAGCAGCAGATGGTCCGGGGCGTGCGAGTGCGCCTCGACGAACCCGGCCGCCGACGCGACGCCGGGAACGACCCGGCGGGTGGAGTGCAGGTATCGGCTGGCCGGGAGGGCGTCGGAGACGCAGTGGCCCACGGCGGTCGCGGTCTCGGCGAACCCGAGCACCACGGTGGCCGGGACGCCGGCGGCGGCGCGGGTCGCCATCAGGGCGCGGACCCGCCCCGGCAGCTGGCCGGCGGCCGCGAGGTCGCCGCCCAGCGCGCGGCGCAGAGTGTCGCCGGCCGCATGGAGATCGGCATCGACCCGGCCCGGGGCGCCGTCCGGGATCGAACCGGTCAGCACGTCGCACACCAGGACGCCCAGCAGCCACCCGGCCCCCAGCACGATGCGCGGATCGGTCGGCACGTGCTTGCCGAGCACGCGCGACACCAGCAGGTGCAGCCGCTTGGGGTTGTCCCGGAGGCCCAGGCGGACCAGATCGGTGACGCCGACGCCGATCAGGCTGTCCCGGTCGGCAATGGCGATACCGGTGGCGCGCTCGGCCCAGCCGTCGGCGCCGGATGTGGTGCGAGGCCTCACGCGACCCGTCCCGCGTCCAGCAGATCGACGTACGTGATGTCCGGGCGGGTGACGCCGAAGACGTGGGCGAGGTTCAGCGTGCGCTCGGCCCAGCCGCGGTGCGGGCCGGCCTCGTTCATCTTGTTCCGGGAGTTGGACGCCCGGACGCCGCCGCCGGAGTTGTGCGCATCCATGATGTCGCGCGCGTCCTCCCACTCCTCGTAGCTGACCGCGAGCATCGCGTGCACGGGGTGGATGTGGCTGGGATGGATGATCGTCTTGCCGACCAGCCCGTTGACCTTGTCCAGCACGATCTCGCGGATCAGCCCGTCCAGGTCGTTGGCCATGAGCTCCTCGCGCAGGTCCTGGGCCGCGTGCTCGGCGAACGGCGTCTCCCGCAGCTGCGTGCGCAGCAGCCGCTGCGGGGACGAGAAGTACTCCCAGACCGGGCCGGTGATGACGTAGCCGTCCTCGGCGCGGGCGAACACATTGATGATGTCGGAGATCGCCGAGGCGACCACGTGGACATCCCAGAGCGTGACATCGGGGCGTCGGCGCAGCGCATAGACGGAGCTGAGGTCGGTGGCGCCGATCCGCAGCGCCAGCACGTGCTCGCGGTACTTGTCGAGCACCTTCGAGATCGCCACCAGGCTGTCGGTGCGCGTCTCGCGGTAGATCAGCTCCCGCGATTCCAGGATCGGCATGGCCCAGAGCCGCCGGCCCGTGGCTGCGGCGCCGTCGGCAACCGCGTCCAGGTAAGCCGGCCCGCTGTGCTCATCGAACTTCGGGATCACGAAGCCCGTCAGCGCCCGGACGTCATCGCCCAGCTCGCCGACGATGCGGCTGATCTGCTCGGGCTCGCGCACCCGGACGAACAGCAGGTGGCCGGCCTCGTCCTCGCGCTGGGCCAGGGTGCGGACCTGGTCGATGACATTGGCCAGCGCCGCGGGGACCTCGTGGTCGGAGATCGCGTCCTCGAGGCACAGCACCTGGCTGCGGGCCCCGGCCGCCCGGGCCTTGGCGATGTCGGCGAGCAGATTGGGCCGGATGCCCGGGGTGTAGAGCGTGGCGCCGAGGGACAGCGCCAGCAGCCTGGGGTCGGCATCGGGGCGGACCGGGGCGGGTCGCTGCGCGAACAGCCGCTCGAGGTCGCTCTCGCCCAACTGCGCGAAGTGCAGGTGGGAATGGGTGGCAGTCGTCACGGGTCCTCCTTCGCCCTGCGCGGCGCCGGTTGCGATACGGCGGCCAGCTGGGGCCTCAATGGTCTGGTTGTCCGCTGATCGGCGGGGCCGACGAGGCGGAGCCCGCCTGATGCCCAGGCGGGCGGGGAAACCGGGACGACGGTGTCGCGGTACGCCCCTGAGCGGGGTCAGGGGGCCGATGCGTATGGAGTAAGGAGGAGCGGAAGGGCGGGGGCGACCGGCCTGGAGCCAGGCGGGCTGAGCGGCCTCGTCCTAAGGCTTAGGCAGTCAACGAGCGACGTGGTCAGGACGTCCCCGGCGTGGGTCGCCGCCCTGTGTGCGACACACCGTAATGGCCGCAGGTGAAGCTGAGGCAAACAGCTGCCGGACGCTGGGCTTCGCGCCAGCGACAGCGGCTCGGGTGGCAGACTCCCGGTATGACGACGACGTTGACGAAGGGCGCCAACGCCCCGGTAGCCGCCACCCAGGTCCGTGCCGTGCTCGGTTGGGCCAGCGCCGCGGACGCCGATGCCTCCGCCTTGCTGCTCACCTCGGCGGGGAAGGTCCGCTCGGACGCGGACTACGTCTTCTACAACCAGCCCAGCGATCCAGGTGGCGCGGTTCGCCATCTCGGCAAGACGACCGCCGCCACGGGGACCACCGACTCCCTCAGCGTGGATCTGGCCCGGCTGCCGGCCGAGATCGACCGGGTTGTGCTGGCCGCCAGCGTCGATGGCGTGACCTTCGGCCAGGTACCCGGGCTCAACCTCGTGCTGATCGATGCCGCCAGCGGGGCCGAGCTCGTCCGTTTCGACATCCCGGCCGCCACGACCGAGCGGGCCTTCGTCTTCGGCGAGCTCTACCGCCGCGGCGCGGAGTGGAAATTCCGGGCGGTCGGCCAGGGCTACGACTCCGGCCTGGGCGGGCTGGCCAGCGACTTCGGCATCAGCGTCGACGACCCGGCGCCCACCGGTACGCCAGCGCCGCCGCCCCCGCCGGTTGCGGCCTACCCCCCGCCGCCGGTTGCGGCCTACCCGCCGCCCGCCGCGGCCGCCTACCCCCCGCCCCCGCAGGCCGCCCCTGGCTATCCGCCGCCCCCGCCGGGCTACCCCCAGCAACAGGGCTATCCGCCGCCGCCGCCTCAGCCGGCGGCCCTTGGCTACCCGCCCCCCGTGCAGCAGCAGGCCCAGCCGGCCGCTGCCGGTGGCGTCAGCCTCAAGAAGCAGAAGCTCGTGGACATGGAGAAGCGCGTCGCCCAGCGCGACCCGCAGCTGCTGTCCCTGACCAAGCAGGCGGCGGTCTCGCTGGAGAAGCGCGGCCTCGGCGAGCACACCGCCAAGGTGGCCCTCTGCTTGGACATCTCCGGCTCGATGGGCAAGCTGTACCGCTCGGGCAAGATCGCCGAGCTCGCCCGCCGGATCCTGGCGCTGGGCCTGCGCTTCGACGACGACGGCGCGGTCGATGTCTTCCTGTTCGGCGCGAACGGCTACCAGGCCGATTCCCTCGACCTGGACAACAGCGCGAACTTCGTGCCGAACCTGTTCAACACGTACTCCCTGGAGCCCTCGACGTACTACGGCAAGGCGATGTCGCTGGTCCGGCAGTTCTATTTCGGCAGCTCAGGGCCCCGCAATGCCCCGATCGGCAACCCGGTGCCCGTCTACGTCATGTTCGTCACCGACGGGCAGACCTTCGACACCGACGAGACGCGCCAGCACATCATCTCCTCGTCGTACGAGCCGCTGTTCTGGCAGTTCATGGCCATCGGCAAGTCCGACACGAAGCTCGATTCGTTCGGTCGCGTGCAGAAGCCGTCGCGCTTCGGCGGCCGCCGCGGCGGCGGGGAGTTCGCGTTCCTGGAGGAGCTGGACAACCTGCAGGGCCGCTACCTGGACAACGCGAACTTCTTCGCCGTCGAGGACCCGAGCGTGATCCCGGACGAGGCGCTGTTCGAGCTGCTGATGGGCGAGTACCCGACGTGGCTGGGCCTGGCCCGTCAGCGCGGCCTGCTCCCCCCCGTGTAACGGCGGAACTTCTGGCAATGGTTTGTCGCTGAGCGACGAGCCATTGCCGGAAGATCGGCCTCAGGACGGGGCATTCGGTTGAGTCAGGGCGCGAAAAGCGCGGCCGCGTCGTCGAACGCGGCTGCCATCACGGCGGCGAGGCGCAGCGGCGATGCGGCGTCGCCCCAGTCCTCCAGCGCAGTTCGCAGTGCGCTCAGCGCGAGTCGCACGGCCAGCAGCGCCGTCCGACGGTCCAGGGCGGGATCGCGCTCGATCAGGGCGGTGCTCAGCATCGTCTCGGCGTCGCAGAGATCGCGAAGCTGATACGCGAGCAGCTCCGGGCTGGCGTCGATCAGGGCGACCCGGGCGTGCCAGCGGCTGCTGTCGTGCTCGAGCACATCGGCGAGATCGCTCAACGCCCGGCGCATCGTGGCGATCGCGGTGCCGGCCGGCGCCAAGGCGATGGAGGCCCGCATGCGCTGCCGCGTGCTCTCGTCCAGGCCGAGCACGGCTGCCTCTTTGCAGGCGAAGTAATTGAAGAACGTGCGTGGCGACACCTCGGCCCGCTCGCTGATCTGATCCACGGTGATCGCGGCGAAGCCATGCGTGGTAGCCAGGTCGATCGCTGCGTCGATGAGCCGCTCGCGCGTCTGCCGCCGCTTCCGTTCCCTCAGCCCCAGCTCGACCGAGGGGGCGGACGCGGCGGCAGTGGCGCTGAGCACAGCCTGCACTCTATGCATATATGCAGGCTCTGCAAAATTCGTGGCTGTTGCGCACGAGCCGTCGGCGCTAGCGTCCGATCCATGACGCTCACACCGCTCGAGGTCGAGTACCTCGCCGCCCAGCCGCTGGGCCGCCTCGCCACCGTCCAGCGCAACGGCCAGCCCCAGGCCAGCCCGATGGCCTTCGTATGGAACCCCGGTACCCAGACCATCGACATGGTCGGCTTCCGGATGCAGAAGACCCAGAAGTGGAAGAACGTCGAGACCAACCCGAAGATCGCGTTCGTCGTGGACGACCTGATCTCGACCGACCCGTGGAAGATGCGGATGCTGGAGATCCGGGGCACGGTGGAGATGCTGCTGAACCCGACCGATGTGGTACGCCCGGGCGGGGATGGCGCGGTGATGCGGCTGCACCCGGTGAAGGTCATCAGCATGGGCATCGACCCCGACGTGCCGTTCTCCCGCCCGGCCGCCTGAGCCGGCAAGGCCCCTTCCACGGCCCAGGAACGGCAATGGTTTGTCGCTCAGCGACAAACCATTGCCAAAAGTTCCGCCCTAGGTTCCGCCCTAGAGGTGGCTGATGGACGGGCCGACGAGGTCGTTGACCACGCGCCCCACCGCGATCTGCCCGATCGCGCCCATCGCCCAGCCGCCGCTGCCGTCGCGGTAGACCTTGGCCATGATCTGGGCGTTGTGCGAGCCCGCGCCGGAGAGGTCGTAGCGGGCCAGTTCGGCCCCGTTCGACTCGTCGATCAAGCGGCAGAAGGCATTCTCGATCTGCGAGAAGTTCTGGCCGGTGAACGAGTTGACGGTGAACACCAGGCTCTGCACCTGCGGGGAGAGCCGCACGAGGTCGACGATGATCGACTCGTCGTCCCCATCGCCCGCGCCGGTGCGGTTGTCCCCGGTGTGCTGGATGGCGCCGTCGCGGCTCTGCAGCTGGTTGAACCAGACCGAGTCGAGCAGGTTGCGCTGGGCGTCGAAGATCAGGCAGGACGCGTCCAGGTCGATGTCCTGGGATTTCATCTTGCCGAACATGCCCTTCTTGGCCACGGCGTCCCAGCCCAGGCCCATGCGCACCCGGGTCAATGTCCCGCCCGCCTTGGTCAGGGAAATCTGCTGGCCCTTGGTCAAGCTGATGCTCAGTGTGCTCCCTCGATCGACTGACGTTGTCGTGGTGCCCAACGCATGGGAGCGCTCAGAGGTTCGGCGCGCGTGACCCGCCTAGCCGACGTGGGCCTGGATCGCCAGGGCCGGGTTGCGCCGGCGGGCGATGATCGAGCTGATCAGCGCCGCGCCGATGAAGCCGACGCCGACGAGCCCGGTGATGAGCTCGGGCACGTGGTATTCGATGCTGACCAGCAGGATCCCGGCCAGTGCGCCGATGGCCCAGTGCGCGCCGTGCTCGAGGTAGACGTACTCCGAGAGCGTGCCCTTGCGGACCAGGTAGATCGTGATCGACCGGACGTAGAAGGCGCCGATCCCCAGGCCGGTGGCGATGATGAACAGGTCCTGGCTGATCGCGAAGGCGCCGACCACTCCGTCGAAGCTGAACGACGCGTCGAGCACCTCCAGGTACAGGAACAGGAAGAACGCTGCCTTCCCGGTGGCCAGGACCACGCCGTTCGGGCCGCGGTCGACGGCCTTGCCGGTGCCGTCCTCGGAGTCGTCGGCCAGGTCGTCGCCATCGTGGTCGCCAGCGCCCTCGAACAGCTCGCCGAGTCCGTTGACCGCGATGTAGGTGATGACGCCCAGGACCCCGGACAGCAGCACCGTCTCGGCCCGGTCGCCGGCGAAGATCCGCGCGGCCAGCAGCAGGGTGATCAGCGCGACGATCGCCGACAGCTGATCGAGCTTGCCGATGCGGGCCAGCGGCCGCTCCAGCCACGATAGCCAGGTGATCTCGCGCTCCTCGAAGAGGAAGTCGAGGAACAGCATGAACAGGAACATCCCGCCGAAAGCCGCGATGGCCGGGTGGGCCTCGTCCAGCAGCGAGGCATAGGTGCCCGGCGTGTCGACCGAGCCGCCGTCGAGGGCCAGGTTGACCGCGTCGATCGGGCCGATCTTGGCCGTCAGCGACACCAGGATGATCGGGAAGACCAGCCGCATGCCGAACACGGCGATCAGGACGCCGACGGTCAGGAAGATCTTCTGCCAGAACAGGCTCATCCGGACCAGCACGGTGGCGTTGACCACGGCATTGTCGAAGGAGAGCGACACTTCGAGGACGGCGAGGATGACGACGATCGCCAGCGCCTCTGGGCCGCCGAGGATCGTGGTGGCGATCAGGGCGACGATCGTGACGGCGATCGTGAAACCGAATATGCGCAGCATGCGGGGCTCAGGCGCCTTCAGGGGTCAAGGGCCCGAGCACACGAGCGCCGCCAGCGGGGAGTCCCGCTCGCGGCGATCGGCTGCCCGTGGACCCGGGTCGACTAGGTCCGGACGGGAATTGCTGTGTATCGGTTGTGACTCGACCCGAATTCTGCACTACCGGCGGCCGTCCGCGCTGGGGCGGCCGCCGGAAGCAAAGCTGGTGCCAGTCTCAGACGTTGACGCCGAAGTCCTGCGCGATGCCCTTGAGGCCCGAGGCGTAGCCCTGCCCGACGGCGCGGAACTTCCACTCCGCGCCGTTGCGGTACACCTCGCCGAAGACCATGGCGGTCTCGGTGGAGGCGTCCTCGGTCAGGTCGTAGCGGGCAAGCTCCGTTCCGTTGGCCTGGTTCACGACGCGGATGAACGCGTTGCGGACCTGGCCGAAGCTCTGCGCCCGCGCGTCGGCGTCGTAGATGGAGACCAGGAAGACGATCTTGTCCAGGCCCGCGTCGGCGGTGGCGAGGTTGACGTTGATGGCCTCGTCGTCGCCATCGCCCTCGCCGGTGAGGTTGTCACCGGTGTGGACGATGACGCCGTCGGGGCTCGTCAGGTTGTTGAAGAAGACGAAGAACGCGTCCGAGACGGCCTTGCCGGTCGCGGCGGCGACGCCGATCGCGCTGGCGTCGAGGTCGAACTCGGTGCCGGTGGTCGTGCGGGCGTCCCAGCCCAGACCCACGGTGATCGCGCTCAGTCCGGCTGCGCCGGCCTCCTTGGTCAGCGAGACGTTTCCGCCCTTGCTGAGGCTTACTCCCACGATGATCCTCCAACTGAAGTGTGTGTCCGTCTTGTTGGACGTGCCACGCCCCTGACGGGTTCCCCTGGCCTGAAGACGATCATGCCGCATCGGTACGGCAATGAGGCCGGATGGGATGAGCCGATCGGTGCGGTTACGGACCGACGGAGCGGCACTCGCGCTCGCGGAGGGCCGTGGCGTAGTCCTCCGGGGCCCCGGCCGCCTCGGCGGCGTCCGCTATCACCCCGAGGTAGCGCGCCGAGGGCAGGCCGCCCTCGTAGCCGTTGAGCACATAGACCCAGGCCAGGACATCGGCCTCGAGCGTCGAGACCCGCATCCTGATCTTGGAGTACAGGTCGGTGTCCGCGCCCTCCCAGGCGTCCAGGGCCCGCTCGTCGGCGGGGGACATCTCGTAGAGCGCGACGAACGTCTGCTCGGCGCCGTCCTCGACGAGGGTCGCCAGCGATCCCTCCCAGCCGAGGTCCTCGCCGCCGAAGCTGAGCCGCCAGCCCACCACCCAGCCGGTTCCGGCGGCGGGGGAATGGGGGCAGCGATGCTCCATCTGCCGGGGATCCATATTCGATCCGTAGGCGGCGTAGAGGGCCACAGCGAGGGACTGTATCGGGGCCTGCGCCACATGGGCAGGCCCGGCGGCCCCCGATGAGGGACAATGGCGCGGTGACGCGCATCGTGATTATCGGAGGCGGTCCCGGCGGCTACGAGGCGGCGCTGGTCGCCGCGGATCTGGGCGCAGACGTGACAGTGGTCGATCGCGACGGCATCGGCGGGTCCTGCGTCCTGTGGGATTGCGTGCCGAGCAAGAGCCTGATCGCCACCAGCGAGAAAGTCACCGCCTTCCGCAATGCCCCGGGCATGGGCGTCAATACGGGCTCCCCGGAGAAGGTCACCGTCGATCTGCATGCGGTGAACCGGCGGGTCAAGGCGCTGGCGATCCAGCAGTCGCAGGACATCGCGCAGCGCCTGGCCCGGTCCGGGGTCCGGATCATCCCCGGCGTGGGTCGCTTCAGCGAGGCGCAGCCCGGGCGGACCTTCCACGTCGAGGTCACCGACGGCGCGCCCGATTCGGTGCCGTTCGCCTCCCTCGAGGCCGACGCCGTCATGGTCGCCACGGGCGCGTCGCCGCGGATCCTCCCCGGGGCCGAGCCCGACGGCAAGCGCATCCTGTCGTGGCGCCAGGTGTACGACCTGCACGAGCTGCCCGGGCACCTCGTGGTGGTCGGCTCCGGCGTGACGGGGGCGGAGTTCGCCAGCGGCTACCTGGAGATGGGCATCCCCACGACACTGGTCTCCAGCCGAGACCAGGTGCTGCCCGGCGAGGACCCCGCGGCCGCGGCCGTCATCGAATGGGTCTTCACCAGCCGCGGCGGGAAGCTGGTCAAGCGGGCCCGCGCGAGCGGCGTGACGGCAACCCGCGACAGCGCCACCGTGCAGCTGATGGATGGGCGCACCGTCGAGGGCACGCACGTCCTGATGTGCGTCGGATCCACCCCCAACACCGACTACCTCGGGCTGGAGAATGTCGGGCTGAAGCTCGATGACCGCGGCTACCTGCCGGTCGATCGCGTCTCGCGCACGGCCGTGCCCGGGATCTACGCCGCCGGCGACTGCACCGGGCTGATGGCGCTGGCCTCGGTGGCCGGCATGCAGGGCCGCAACGCGATGTGGCACGCGCTGGGCATGGCGGTGACGCCGCTGCGGCTGAAGACGGTGGCCGCCAACGTCTTCACGCACCCGGAGATCGCGACGGTCGGCATCGGCCCGGCGGAGATGGCGCTGCGCCAGGTGCCCGCCCGCACGGTGACTGTGCCGCTCAACGGCAACGCCCGGGCCAAGATGCAGGGCCTGCGCGACGGCTTCGTGAAGCTGTACTGCCGCACCGAGACCGGCATCGTGATCGGCGGGGTGATCGTCGCCCCGGAGGCCTCGGAGCTGATCATGCCCGTCACCCTGGCCGTGCAGCGCGGCCTCACGGTGTCGGAGCTGGCCAACACCGCGTCGGTCTACCCGTCGCTGTCCGGATCGGTCACCGAGGCCGCACGGATGCTCATGCGCGGCGACGACCTGGAGTAGGCCGTCCCTGCGCTTTGCTCAGGGGCTGGCTCTGCTTAGGGCGGTCCGGGGCGTGGGATTATGGGCGGATGGTCGATCTGTCCCCTGAGGCGCGCGAGCGGGCTTCGCGCACGACCCTGGCCGCCCCCGTCTTCGCCGGGCAGGCCGCCATCATCGCCGACCACATCAAGCGCCTCGGCGTCGATGTGGTGCTGGTGTGCGTGGTCGACGCCGACCTTCAGTACACCGGCCAGCATGTTGTCGACGTCGGCGATCTGGTGGCCGAGGTTGCCCGCCTGGAAGGCGACGACGGCTGGGCGATGGTGTTCTCCGCCGGCGTCGATGAGGCCGAGGTCCTGCGCCGCTGCGCGGAGATGGTGTCGATCGCGGCGGCCCGGGTCGAGGTGCTGGATCGCCTCAGCGCCCGTCGATCCGCAGCCGGCGGCCCCTCGCCCACCCCCACCGGCGTCGAGAAGTGACCGCGCCGGCGGCGGGCGTCGCCGCCTCGACCTATATCGATCAGGTCGGGCGTCCCGTGGTCGTCGAGCCCCGGGTGGTCCAGGCCGTCCAGGCCGTCGCGGGCAAGCCCGTCCCGCTGGGCCCGGCCGAGCCGATCGAGCCGCTGGCCCCGCAGGCGCAGCGCCGGTTCGGCTGGCAGATCCAGCTCTACCAATTGCGCAGCAGCCAGTCGTGGGGGATAGGCGACTATGCCGACCTCGCGGCGCTGGCCGCTGGGCTGGGCCAGCGCGGGGCGGCGCTGCTGGTCGTCAATCCGCTGCACGCGGAGACGCCCGTGCCGCCGTGGAACGACTCGCCGTACTACCCGTCCAGCCGCCGGTTCTCCCACCAGCTGTCGGTGTCGGTAGGGCAGCTGCCGGAGTTTCACGCAGCGCCTGAGCCGGTGCGCCAGGCCGTGAGCGCGCTCCGCCCGCCGACGGAGGGGCTGATCGATCGCGCCGCCATCTGGGCCGCCAAGCTCGCGGCCTTCGAGCTGCTCCTGCCCGCGGCCTTCGACTCGGCCGATGCGGCCGCATCGCAGCCCGACGGGCCGGAGCTGCTCCGGTTTGCCGCGTTCTGCGCACTGGCCGAGACGCACGGGGGCCGATGGCGGGAGTGGCCCGAGGCGCTGCGCACGCCGGGGCCGGCCGCGCTGGCGGCCGCCGATCCGCGCCGCGTCGCCCTGCACGTCTGGATCCAGGTCCGCGCGCGCGAGCAGCTGGCCGCGGCCCAGGCGGCGGCGCGGGCCACCGGCATGGCCATCGGGATCGTGCACGACCTGGCCGTCGGCGTGAGCCCCGACGGCGCCGATGCGTGGCTGCTGGGCGACTACTTCGCCGACGGGATCACCATCGGCGCCCCGCCGGACGAGTTCAACCAGCTCGGGCAGGACTGGGGTCTGCCCGCGGCGCGGCCGGATCGCCTGGCTTCGCTGTCGTTCGCGCCCTGGCGGGAGATCGTCGAGGCGGCGCTCCGGTTGGGCGGAGGGCTGCGCATCGACCACGTGCTGGGGCTCTCGCGGCTGTGGTGGGTGCCGGCCGGTCATACCGCGGCCGAGGGAACCTTTGTCAGCTATGATACCGAGTCGATGCTGCGGGTAATGGTCGACACCGCGCGCGAGCATGGCGGCGTCGTCATCGGCGAGGACCTCGGCACCGTCGACCCCGCGTTCCGGCAGCGACTGGCCGATCTTGGCATTC
>JAOPVO010000147.1 GCA_025966155.1 Pseudonocardiales bacterium | reverse complement strand
GGCCGTGGCCAGCGGCGACGCGCCGGTGTTCGCCAGCACTGCGACCTCGACTGTGGTCGGCCCGGCGGGCAGGGGCCGAACGGGCCGCTCGATCACGATGGTCGGTGTCGGGAGCGGGCTGACAAGGGCGGACTCGTTCGCGTCGTTGCAGAGCCCGGCGGCCGGTGCGTTCAAGGCGTCGCCGGAGTAGCTGTGCCACCACTGAGGGATCCGTAGCGGCTGATGTGGGCGGTGTCGTGGATCTGGCCGCCCAGCAGGACGGCTGCCGACATCTCCGAGGTCACGTCGATGGGAAGACCGAGACGGTCACATGCTCGTCGATCGCGCTGCACGGCTGGGTCTCGGGCTCGTTGTTCGCGTCGCCGGGGTAGCTGGCGATCGAGCGGTACAGACCGGTGGTGGTCGGGGAGAAGGACGGCGAGACCGACTTGTGCGTGGCGTTCACCCAGTACGGCAAGGGGGCATCGAGCAGGACCAGCGGCGCGTCGGCGGAGAACACCGGGCTCCCGCTGCAGGTAGCGTCCCCAGGCGCGTAGTAGTCGAAATGCATAGCCCCAGTCGGGTCAACGGCTCCGGCAATCCATGCAGTGTCATGCAATTGGCCGCCGAGCGTGGTGTCGGCTGACATCTCGGAGATGACGGCAGTATCGAACCTGGCGGCCACCGCAGATTCGTTCTCGTCGTTGCAGGCACCGGTAGTGGGAGTGTTGTTGGCGTCGCCTGAATAGGAGGCAATGGAGCGGTACACGCCGGCGAGTGAGTACTCGTAGTACGCGCTGTCCGCCTCGGCCTTGAGGGGGTTGGTGATCAGGCCCTGCAACGGAGCCGTGTCCACGAAGACCGGCGTGGTGTGGCGAGACGGGCGACGAGCGAGCGGCTGAGCCAAGGGCGAGGGTGGGTCGAGTTCATGGGACGAGCCTGTCGATCTCCGTCACCGCGCTGAAGTGTTTGCGCAGGCCACACCGTCGGTGCTGGCACCGCACGCTAGGCGGTGCCAGCGCCCGGCTGGGTCAGCGCCCGGCTGGGTCAGTTCGACGGGCCGGCAGGCGGATTGGAATACGTCGGCGCGGTGTAGTTGGGCGTGGCCGGCTGGGGGGCCGGGGGGAAGGCCTCGGGCGCCGGCTGCACGTGGCGGGTCTCGCCTTCGACCGGGCGCTTGGACCCGGACGAGGATGCCTCCGTCGGCTCGCCGACCTGGGACGCCAGTCGACGGTTCTCCCGCTCCAGTTCGCGGCGCCGCGTGCGCTGGCGCCGAGCGCGGGCCCCGCCCAGCACGATGAGCAGGATGCCCAGCATGGCTGCGGCCGTCAGCACGACGCCGGCGATGACGAGCCAGTACATCTGCACCGTCCAGGTGCCGCCGAGGGCGGACACGTCCACATCGCCGGTATTCGCGCCGATCAGCACGCATACCGCTGCCACCGCCAGAGCCAGCACGATGAATCCCAGGACAACCATGATTGCTCGCTTCCATTCGGGCGCGCCCAGTCGCCGGGCGGCCATAGGCTCAGCCGTTCTACCCGGGTCGGCGGCGTCTATCCAGGGGACTCGCCGTCGACCCTTGGTCCGACGCCGCGGTCGAGCGCCAGAAGGACCACGTCCAGGAGCCGGACCGCGCCCTCCTTGTCCAGTGGGTTGTTCCCGTTGCCGCACTTGGGCGATTGGATGCACGACGGGCACCCCGTCGAGCACTCGCAGGAGTGGATTGCGGTGCGCGTCGCCCCGAGCCATTCCCGCAGGACGTCGTGTCCGCGGGCGCAGAATCCGGCCCCGCCCGGATGGCCGTCGTAGACGAAGATCGTCGGCGCGCCGGTGTCCGGGTGCAGCGCAGTGGACACCCCGCCGATGTCCCAGCGATCGCAGGTGGCGAACAGCGGCAGCAGCCAGATTGCGGCGTGCTCGGCCGCGTGGGCCGCCCCCGGGACGTCGGGGAAGGACAGGCCCGCGTCGTCCAGGGCCTGCTGATCAATCGTGTACCAGACGGACTTCGTGCGCAGCTCCTCCGGCGGGAGGTCCAGCGGCGTCTCGTCGATGATCTGCCCGGTGCTCAGCCGCTTGCGCTGATAGCCGACTATCTGATTGGTGACGTCGACGGTGCCGAAGTGCACGCCCACCGGCCCGACCCGACGCGAGCGCAGTGTCTCGACGATGGCGATGTCGGTGATGTCCCGCGGCGAGGTCGACCAGTCGGGGTCCTCGGCGCGGGCCAGCGCGGCGTGGCCCTCGAGGTCCAGCGACGACACGACATACGAGCGGCCCTGGTGCAGATAGACCGCGCCCGGGTGGACTGTGCGCAGGGCCGAGGACGCATCCGCCGTCCCGAGCAGCGCACCCGTCGCCTCGTCGACGATCGCGAACGGCTCCCCTCCGGCGCCGCGGATGTCTGCGTCCGGACGCTCACGGCTGGTCCAGTACCAGCCGGCCGGGCGGTGCCGCAGGATCCCGCGGCGCACGAGGTCGCCCAGCACCGTGCGCACCTCCTCGCCCCCGAACAGCGGCAGGTCGTCCTCGGTCAACGGCAGCTCCGCCGCTGCGCAGCACAGCTGCGGGGCGAGCACGTAGGGATTGGACGGATCCTGCACCGTCGCCTCGACCGGCCGCCCGAAGATCGCCGCCGGGTGGTGCACCAGGTAGGTATCCAGCGGATCGTCGCGCGCTATGAAGACGACCAGCGCGCTGTCCCCGGCCCGCCCGGCGCGGCCCGCCTGCTGCCAGAGCGACGACAGCGTCCCCGGGAAGCCCGCCAGCACCACCGAGTCGAGCCCGGCGATGTCGACGCCGAGCTCGAGGGCGTTGGTCGCGGCCACCCCGAGCAGCTCGCCGGAGGAAAGCGCCGCCTCCAGCGCCCGCCGCTCCTCGGGCAGGTAGCCCGCCCGGTACGCAGCGACGCGGCGCCGAAGCGATCCGGCACCGGCCTCGCTGAGGTGCCGCGCCGCCCCCAGCGCCGTCAACTCCGCCCCACGGCGCGAGCGGACGAAGGCCAATGTGCGCGACCCCTCGATGACGAGGTCGGCCAGCACCCGCGCCGCCTCGGACCCCGCCGAGCGCCGGACCGGGGCGTCGTTCTCCCCGCGCAGCGCCGTCAAGGGCGGCTCCCAGAGGGCGAAGACCCGCTCGGCCCGCGGCGCGCCGCTCTCGGCCACCGCGGCGACCGGCAGCCCGGTGAGGCGCCCGGCCGACTCCTCGGGGCGGGCGACCGTGGCCGACGCCAGGATGAAGGTGGGCGACGAGCCGTACTTGGCGCAGATGCGCCGCAGCCGCCGGAGGATGTGCGCGACGTGCGAACCGAACATCCCGCGGTAGGCATGGCATTCGTCGATCACGACGTACCTCAGCCGCCGAAGGAACGAGCTCCAGCGCGGGTGCCCCGGCAGGATCCCGCGATGCAGCATGTCGGGGTTGGTCAGCACCCAGTTGGCGTGGGCGCGCACCCAGTCCCGCTCGCCGGTCGGGGTGTCGCCGTCGAACGTCGCCGCCCGCAGCTGCGGCAGGGCCAGGCGCCGCAGGGCGCCCAGCTGATCGGCCGCCAGCGCCTTCGTCGGCGATAGATACAGCACCCGGGAGCGGTCGTCGTCGAGGATCGAGGCGAGCCCCGGCAGTTGATAGGCCAGCGATTTGCCCGAGGCCGTCCCGGTCGCGATCACCACCGACTGCCCGTCGTGGGCCAATTGCGCGGCGTGCGCCTGGTGCGACCACGGCGCCGCGACGCCGCGGGCGGCCAGTCGCGCGATGAGCACCGGCGGCGTCCAGTCCGGCCACTCCGCCACCTGGCCGGGCGACCCGGGCAGCGATTCGATGTGCGTCACCGGCGACTCGCCCGCCGGCGCGCCCGCGATCAGCCGATCGAGCAGCACCCGCGACGGCACGGGCGGCATGGATCCTCGCTCTCTCAACGCTGACGGGTCCCGCAATTCGGCGGTTGACCACACATCCTCGCCCCTGCGCGGGATCCGACGCCCCGTACCGACGGGCCGGTCCGGAACCCATGGCAGAATCGCCGGATCGGGTGGGATTGACTCAAGCGCTGGGGGACCGTGGATATCGAGCTGTCGGGGAGCGTCGTCGACGGGTGCGCCGTGCTGGCGATCGCCGGCGAGGTCGACGTCTACACCGCGCCGGCGTTCCGCGATCGGCTGATCGAGATGGTCGCCGTCGACCCGTTCGTGGTGGTCGACCTGACCGGCCTCGCGTTCATCGATTCGACCGGCCTGGGTGTCCTGGTCGCCGGCCGCAATCTGGCGCTGGAGCACGGCGGCGCCATGGCGTTCGTCTGCACGCAGGACCGGGTCCTCAAGCTGCTGCGCATCACCGGGCTGGACTCGGTATTCGATGTGCACGCCGCAGTCGACGGGGCCATCGCGGGCCTGCGCGCCGCGCGCTAGCCGCCGGTCATGGGGATGGTCACGATCCAGCTCCCCTCTGCGCCCGCGCACGTCCGCACGGCCCGCCTGATCGCCGCGGCGATGGCCCGCCGCGCCGGAGTCGCGGAGAACCTTCTGGACGAAGTCCGTCTGGCTGTCGGCGAGGCGTGCGCCCGGGCCGTCCAGGTCCAGATGCTCGAGGGGATCACCACCCCGATCACCGTGGAGATGGCCGACGACAACGGCTTCGCCGTGATCATCACCGATCGCGCCGCCACGGCCGCGCCGATCGCGTCCGCCACCCGCGGCGGGTCGGCCGACCGGTGGGGCGCGGTGGAGGCCGCGCCGATCGCCGGGCTGGCCATCCTCACCGCCGTCGTCGACGACGTGCAGATCACCGCCGGCGTGCCGAATGGCACGCGCGTCCAGGTGCGCTGGCCCGTCGACGCGTGCGCCTGAGCCAGCCCGACTTGATCTGCGTCACTCCGTATGGGGGTGACGCGGATCGCATGACCACCCTTAGACTCCGCTTCGCCGCAGTGCCCCCCGATCCCTCATCGGGGGCCGTGGCCTTGCCCGCGGGTCTCGACAGCGTTGTCAAAGGGAGTCTTGAATGGCTGCATCGGTTCTGATCGCCGCGCCGGGAATCGACGGCGGTGAGAAGGGCATCGTGGTCGTCATCCTCCTGATCGCCCTCGCCGCCATCGCGTTCGCGCTGTTCATCATCAGAGAGGTCCTGGCCGCGGATCCGGGCACCGAGAAGATGCAGGAGATCGCCAAGGCGGTCCAGGAAGGCGCCGGGGCATTCCTCAACCGGCAGTTCAAGACCCTGGGCGCATTCGCGATCGTGGTGTTCGTGTTCCTGTTGTTCCTGCCCGTGAACGAGGGCGGCTTCTCCGTCCAGGCAGGGCGCGCGCTCTTCTTCCTCGTCGGCGCATCGTTCTCGTCTGCGGTGGGCTACATCGGCATGACGCTGGCGACCCGAGCGAATGTGCGTGTCGCATCCGCGGCCCGCAGCGGCACCCCGGACCGCGGGTTCCACCTGGCGTTCCGCACCGGCGGCACCGTCGGCATGCTGACGATCGGCCTGGGCCTGCTCGGCGCGACGATCGTGCTGCTGCTGTTCAACGACCACGCCCCCACCGTCCTCGAGGGCTTCGGCTTCGGTGGCGCATTGCTGGCTATGTTCATGCGCGTCGGCGGCGGAATCTTCACCAAGGCCGCCGATGTCGGCGCGGACCTGGTCGGCAAGGTCGAGGCCGGCATCCCCGAGGACGACCCGCGCAACGCCGCCACGATCGCCGACAACGTCGGGGACAACGTGGGCGACTGCGCCGGTATGGCCGCGGACCTGTTCGAGTCCTACGCCGTCATGCTCGTCGCGGCGCTGATCCTGGGCCAGACGGCCTTCGGGGCCAAGGGCCTGCTCCTGCCGCTGCTCATCGCCGCCGTCGGCGTCGTCAGTTCGGTCATCGGCATCCTCGCCACGAAGCTGCGCTCGACCGACCGCAATAGCCTGGTGCCTATCAACCGCGGCTTCTTCATCTCCGCCGCCGCGTCGATTGTCATGGTCGTCATCGTGGCGCTGGTCTACCTGCCCTCCAGCTTCTCCGACTTCGACGACCTGCCCGCCTCGATGGACGGCACCAACGGCAACCCCAAGATCATCACGATCGGCGCGGTGCTCATCGGCATCGTCCTCGCTGCGGCCATCCAGCAGCTCACTGGCTACTTCACCGAGACGTCCCGCCGCCCGGTCCAGGACATCGGCCGCAGCTCGCTCACCGGCGCTGCGACCGTCATCCTGTCCGGCATCGGGCTGGGCCTCGAGTCCGCCGTCTACTCCGCGCTGCTGATCGCCGGCGGTGTGTTCGGCGCCTTCCTGCTCGGCAGCGGCTCGATCGCGGTGTCGCTGTTCGCGGTCGCGCTCGCCGGCTGCGGCCTGCTCACCACGGCGGGCGTCATCGTCGCCATGGACACCTTCGGCCCGGTCAGCGACAACGCGCAGGGCATCGCGGAGATGAGCGGCGACATCGACGAGGCCGGGGCACGCGTGCTCACCGACCTCGACGCCGTCGGCAACACCACGAAAGCCATCACGAAGGGCATCGCGATCGCCACGGCGGTGCTCGCGGCCACCGCGCTGTTCGGCTCGTTCACCACCGCCGTCGCCCAGGCCATCGACAAGGCCGGCGGCGACATCGGCGACGCGACGTCGTACACCGCGCAGCAGTTCAACACGAACCTGACCCAGCCCAACAACCTGGTCGGCGTCATCATCGGCGCGGCGGTGGTCTTCCTGTTCTCGGGCCTGGCCATCAACGCCGTCGGCCGCGC
>JAOPVO010000140.1 GCA_025966155.1 Pseudonocardiales bacterium | reverse complement strand
TGGGACGGGCACTTGGCCGCACAGGGGTCGGTCCTGCTCGCGGCCCGCCTGGAGCTCGTCGAGGCGCTGACCCCGTACGTGAGCGACGCCTACCGCTCCGTGGCGCTCGCCGGGCCGGGCGGGTCGTCGGCGCGGTCGATCGAGACCCGGCTGCAGTACGTCACCTCACTGGGCGAGGGCATGCCCGAGCTGGTCAACGGGGTGGCGCCGGTCGAGGTGCTCGAGGCCGCGCTGCTCGCCGAGCTGGCCCGCCGCCGTCCGCAGGAGATCGAGCGCGGGGTGAGCCTGGTCGGTCCCCACCGCGACGATCTGGAGCTCCGCCTCGGCGACCTGCCGGTCAAGGGCTACGCCAGCCACGGCGAGTCCTGGTCGGTGGCCCTCGCGCTTCGCCTCGGATCGTTCGAGCTGCTGCGCCGCGACGGGGCGTCGCCGGTGCTGCTGCTGGACGATGTCTTCGCCGAGCTCGACGGTGCGCGGCGCGCGCGATTGGCCGAGCTGGTGGGATCGGCCGAGCAGGTGCTCGTCACTGCGGCCGTGCCGGAGGATGTGCCGCCGAGTCTCGACGGCGCCCGATTCGATATTCACGCCGGGGAGGTTCGCCGTGTCCGGTAGCGCAGAGGGTCCCGACGGCGCCAGTGCCGAGCGCCCCAACCGCCGCGAGACTATGGCGTGGGACACACCGATATCCACAAGCGGTGGTGGACAACAGGGCGCGAATGTGGACAACGTCACCCCTCCCGCCACGGACGAGGAAATCGGCCTGGACGTCCTGCGCCGAGCCCGACGCGCTGCGCGTCCCAGTCGGCCCGGCTCTCCGGTCGATGCGCCGCGCCGCGGTCCGCAGCTGGATCCCTCGGACCCGGCCGCGCCCGAGCCGGTGGCTACCTCGCGGCGATCCCGTCGGCGTCGGCGGACCGGACCACGCGAGGACAGCTGGTCCGGGGCGGGTCCCAGCAGCCGCGATCCGCAGGCCGTCGGCTCCGTCGCGGCGGGGATGTTCGCCCAGCGCGGGTGGGATCGGACGCTGGCCCAGAGCCGGGTGCTGGCCGACTGGCCGGCGATGGTCGGGGCCGATGTTGCCAGCCAGTCCGCGCCGGTGTCGCTGCGCGAGGGCGAGCTGCGGATCACCGCATCGTCCACGGCCTGGGCGACGCAGCTGCGCCTGCTGGCCCCCACCCTGCTGGCCCGGATATCAGAGCAGGTCGGCGCGGGCGTGGTGACGTCGCTGTCGATCAGCGGGCCGACTGCGCCGAGCTGGAAGCACGGCCCGCGGGTGTTCCGCGGCCGCGGCCCGCGCGATACCTACGGCTGAGCCGCCCGTCCCGGTCATCGGGGCCGGACGATCAGCCGGCGACGGTCCGGCGCGCTGAAACGGCCGTGACCGCCGATGCGCTTGCGGCCCGAGTATCGGGACACGTCCCCTCCCCCGCTCGTGGCTCAGCGCGCCGATTGGTGGCCGTGGATGGCCATCCACAACCGCGCGTTACCCGGCACTGGGCCCGATAGTGGACTAGACTCATCTAGTTGCCGGGCCTGTGCTGCGCTCTGCGTGCGGCGCGGATGTCCCGCGGCAGCCGAAATGTCCCACCCTGCTGCTGAGGTAGTCGGTGCTCGACGTCATTCGCGAACTGCGTCATCCCTGAAGGAGTGCCCTGGTGGCTGCTGCCAAGCCTGGATCCGATTACACCGGAAGTTCGATCACCGTTCTCGAGGGTCTCGAGGCCGTGCGCAAGCGCCCCGGCATGTACATCGGCTCCACCTCCGAGCGCGGCCTGCACCACCTGGTCTGGGAGGTTGTGGATAACTCCGTCGATGAGGCCCTCGCCGGCTACTGCGACCGCATCGAGGTCACCCTCAACGCCGACAACTCGGTGACAGTGAAAGACAACGGCCGCGGCCTGCCGGTCGACATCGTGCCCGGCCAGGGCAAGCCCGCAGTCGAGGTCGCCCTCACCGTCCTGCACGCCGGCGGCAAGTTCGACGGCAAGGCGTACGCGGTGTCCGGCGGCCTGCACGGAGTCGGCATCTCGGTCGTCAACGCACTCTCCACCCGGGTCGACGTCGAGATCGACAAGGACGGCTACCACTGGTTCCAGCCGTTCGTGGATCAGAAGATCTCCGCCCCGCTGGCCCGCCAGGGCCGCACCAAGAAGACCGGCACCCAGGTCACCTTCTGGCCCGACGGCACCATCTTCGAGACGCTGCGGTTCTCGTTCGAGACGATCAGCCGCCGCCTGCGCGAGATGGCCTTCCTCAACAAGGGCCTCACGATCGTGCTGCGCGATCACCGAGATGGCGCCGTGGTCGAACTGGCCGCCCTCGAAGCCGCTGTCGGCGACGCCGGCGCGGAGCTTGCCGCCGACTACGTCGCCGCGGACGGCACCGTCCCCGAGGACAGCATCGACACCGAGAACGAAGGCGGCATCAGCGTCGACGCCGAGGAGGACGGCGTCGAGGCGCACATCCCCGGCGATGTCGAGACCGCCGCGGTGGCCCTCCCGCCGGTGACGCCGGATCTGCTGACCAACGAGGTCGTCTACTACTACGCCGGCGGCATCGCCGACTATGTCTCCTACCTCAACGAGACCAAGTCCCCGATCCACAAGTCCGTCATCTACTTCAGCGAGTCCAACGACGCTGCGCGGCTGTCCGTCGAGGTCGCGATGCAGTGGAACGAGTCCTACAGCGAGAGCGTCCACACCTTCGCCAACACCATCAACACCCACGAGGGGGGCACCCACGAGGAGGGCTTCCGCGCGGCGCTCACCACGGTGGTCAACAAGTGGGCCGTGGAGAAGAAGATCATCAAGGCGACCGACGAGAAGCTCAGCGGCGACGACATCCGCGAGGGCCTCGCCGCGATCATCTCGATCAAGCTGGGCGAGCCGCAGTTCGAGGGCCAGACCAAGACCAAGCTGGGCAACACCGAGGCCAAGGGCTTCACCCAGCGCATCGTCAACGACCAGCTCAAGATGTGGCTGGAGCAGAACCCCGCGGAGGGCAAGGAGATCGTCCGCAAGGCCCAGGCCGCGGCCCAGGCCCGCCAGGCCGCCAAGAAGGCCCGCGAGCTCGCCCGCTCCCGCAAGGGGCTGCTCGGTGGCGGCGGCCTGCCCGGCAAGCTCTCCGACTGCCAGTCCAACCGGCCCGAGGAGTGCGAGGTCTTCATCGTCGAGGGCGACTCGGCCGGCGGCTCGGCCCGCCAGGGCCGCGACCCGCGGATCCAGGCGATCCTCCCGATCCGCGGCAAGATCCTCAACGTCGAGAAGGCCCGGCTCGACAAGGTGCTCGCCAACACCATCAACACCCACGAGGGCGGCACCCACGAGGAGGGCTTCCGCGCCGCGCTGACGAC
>JAOPVO010000081.1 GCA_025966155.1 Pseudonocardiales bacterium | reverse complement strand
CGGGCCGACCTGGGGCTGGAGTCGGCTACGACGGTCCTGCCGCAGATGCTCGATCTGCGGGTCAAGACCAAGATCGACGAGTTCATCGCCAAACAGGACGTCGACGAGGCCGCGCTGATCGGGGTCGGCCTCGAGATCGCGGCGCTGGTGCAGACCGGGCTGACCTTCGCCGAGGCGGTCAAGACCGAGGGCGTCGATGCCCGCGATGTGCTGTGGCTGCTGTTCAAGATGTGGGCATCGGACTTCATCCGCACTCATGAGCCGACTCTCTATGGTCTCGTCAGCTTGATCGGGCTGGTCACCGAGGACGACGAGGCGATCTCCACGCTCGACCTCGCCCCCATCGGGCGCTGGCTATCGGGCGACCTGGCCGCCGACGGCGCGGCGGTGATCGACCGGCTGTCGTTCCTGGCCGGGAGCGGCGTTGTCGCGCTGGACCAGCTGGTCGGCGCGGTCGGCGGGGTGATCGACGCGCAGTACGGCTGGGATCCCGAACCCGGCGCGGATGCGCAATCCACGGCCGTCGCCGGGCGCGCGCTGACCGTCAAGTTCACCATCCCCGATGCGCCGATCTCCCCGGTCCTGACGCTGATCGGCGTGCCGGCCGAGCATGGCGGGCCCGGCATCCTGATCTCGGTCGGCGCGAAGCTGGAGGTCAGCAACACCGTCGCGGAGACGACGTACACCTTCAGCGCCGGGGCGAATGGCGCGTTCGCCTTCTACTTCGGCCATGGCGGCGCGCGGGCCTTCGGCAGCTTCACGCCATCGTTCGCCGTGCGGGCCGAGCCCGCAGCGGGCGCAGTGGGCAAGCCGGCGCTGGTGATCGGCACCGCCGCGGCGACTCGGCTGGAGATCGGCGCGCTGGCGTACGGCGTCGAGATCGGCTCGGACTTCGCGGCCTTCCGGCTCGCTGCGCGCAAGGGCAAGCTGGTGATCTCCCTGGGCGACGGCGACGGCTTCCTCAGCAAGCTGCCCGGCGGCAAGGTCGAGGTGCCCTTCGATCTGGGTTTGATCATCGATACCGCCCATGGCGTTCGGTTCGAGGGCGGTACCGGGCTCAAGATCAACCTGCCGATCGCCGCGTCGCTGTTCGGGGTCTTCACCGTGCAGTACATCGAGCTCGAGGTCGTGCTCGGGCAGGAGATCGCGCTCGAGGTGCGCGGCGGCTTCTCCGTCAAGCTCGGGCCGTTCGCGGCATCGGTGGACAAGCTCGGCGTCGCCGTCGACCTGACCAAGCTGGCGCAGGGCGGCAAGTTCGAGGAGTCGGTGAGATTCCTGCCGCCCAAGGGGATCGGCCTGCGTCTGAACGCGGGCATGATCCGCGGCGGCGGCTACCTGTTCATCGATCCCGACCGGGGCGAGTATGCCGGGGCGCTCGAGCTGACCGTGACGGGCTGGTTCAGCCTGAAGGCAATCTGCATCGTCACGACCAAGCGCCCGGACGGCAGCCAGGGCTGGTCGCTCCTGCTGCTGATCTTCGCCCAGTTCTCCATCCATCTCGTGTTCGGCATCTTCCTCACCGGGGTCGGCGGGATCATCGGGCTGCATCACCGAATCGCCATCGACCCGCTGGTCGACGGCATGAAGACCGGCGTGCTGGACGACATCCTCTTCCCGGCCGACCCGGTCGGCGACGCTCCGCGGATCATCAACCGCTACCGGCGGCTGTTCCCGATCGAGCCGGACTCCCTGATCATCGGCCCGATGCTGGAGCTGTCGTTCGCTAAGCCGCCTATCGTCGCGGCCCGGCTCGGGCTCATCTTCGAGGTGCGCAACGCCCTCGGCGGGGATCGGCCGATCGCCCTGACCAAGGTCGTGCTGATCGGGCAGGTCGAAGTCCAGCTGCCGCCCAAGGCCCTCGGCTCGCCTGCGATCCTTCGCCTGCTCATCGATGTCGTCGGCTATTACGATGCCGATGCCAAGAAGCTGATGATCCGGGCTCGACTGCGGGACTCCTACGTGGGCATCCCGGGTTTCGCCACCCTTAACCTCTCCGGCGAGTTCCTGCTCGCGATGTCCTTCGGCGGCGACCCCACCTTCGTGCTGTCCGCCGGCGGCTTCCACCCCGCCTTCAAGGACTTGCCGCCCGGCGTGCCGGCCAAGCTGGATCGGATGGCGATCTCCTTCAGCATCGGCCCATTCGTCCAGATCCGAGCCGAGAGCTACTTCGCCGTCACCAGCAACTCGGTGCAGGCGGGCTTCAAGATCGCCATCAGCGCCGTGCTCGGGCCGGCAAGCATCGAGGGCCACCTCGGATTCGACGCCCTCCTCTACCTGAAGCCCAAATTCCACTTCATCGTCAGCCTGGACTTCGCCGTCTCCCTTCGGGCCTTCGGCGTCTCGATCTGCGCGGTGAGCGTCACGATGTCGCTGGAGGGCCCCGGCGAATGGCACGCGATGGGCAAATTCAGCTTCTCGATCCTCTGGTGGGACGTCGATGTCGCGTTCGACAACCGATGGGGCGACGCGCCCGCCATCCCCGACCAGACGACCAGTGCCACGGACATGCTGCTGAGCGAGCTGCGCGACCCGCAGCGCATGCTGCCCGAGGCCCCGGTGGGCGGGCAGGGCCTTGTGACCCTCGCGGCCATCGACACCGGCACGATCCCGATCGCCCACCCGCTGGGGCGGATCACCATCACGCAGAAGGCGATCCCGTTCGACGTCACCATCGATCGCCTCGGCGTCAAGCGCCTGACCGAGGGCAAGGTCCGCTTCTCCCGCCCGTCGGTGCTGGTCGGCACCCAGTCGACCGAGGCCGCAGGCACAGTGTCGGACTTCTTCGCCCGCGGCCAGTTCATGGAGCTGTCCGAGCAGGAGCGCATCGGCGGCAAGTCCTTCGAGCGCTTCCCCTGCGGGGTCACGGTCGGCACAGACGACTATCGGACGCGCGGTGTCGGCACCACCCTCGAGGCGACGTATGAGGAGAAGGTGCTCGAGCCGGAGCCCGCGATCACCCGGTTCCCCTGGGCGACCTACGCGCTGGCCGATCGCGGGCTGTCCGACGGCCTGCTCGATGCCCATGTCGCGATGGGCGCCGCGGCGAAGTCGGTGCGCGCGG
>JAOPVO010000051.1 GCA_025966155.1 Pseudonocardiales bacterium | reverse complement strand
GAGTGGCCTATGGATGCCGACGGCGATGAGGCGCGCTACGCCGTCCTGGTTGGGTCGACGGTGGTGGGGCTCATTCAGTATGGCGAGGAGGCCGACCCGCAGTACCGGCACGCCAGCGTCGACATCATGCTCGACCCGCCGGTGCACGGGCGCGGCTACGGACGCGACTCGATCCGCACCCTGGTTCGGCATTTGATCGAGGATCGCGGCCACCATCGCGTCGTCATCGATCCGGCGGCGGGGAACACGCGCGCCATCTCCGTGTACTCATCGCTGGGGTTCAGGCCGGTCGGCGTGCTCCGCCGGTACGAGCGCGATCCGGACGGCAACGGATGGCATGACGGCCTGCTGATGGATCTGCTGGCCGGCGAACTGCAGTAGCCGCCTGGTCAGCCGATGTGGGCCGAGCCGATCACCGGGATATCGATATAGCTGGCGAACGCCGGGCCGGTGTGCACGGAGAAGGTGAACGGCGCCTCATTCAGCCCGGGCCCGTGCCAGGCGAGGTCCAACGTCGGGTCGATGGCCGCACCCTGCACCGTGACACGGACCCGGTGGCCCGCCGGCACCACGTACGACGTCGGGCTGAGCTCGATCTCGAAGCGCATGACGTCGTCCGTTGGCAGGTCGGTGTCGTGGGTTCGGGAGAACTGCGCCCCTGCGCGCAGTGACCCCCGGGTGATCTGCACTGAGGTCCACGCGCCGTCGTCTCCGGGCCCGACGTCCATCATCTCCACGATGATCGACGCATCCGGGCTCGAGACCCGGGCCCAGAGCACCACCTTGGCGTACCCGGTGACCTCCGTGGGTGCCGGCAGCGTCGACGATGTCCACGTCAGCGCGTCGGATTCATAGGCGGCCTTGTCCATGATCAGGCGGCCGTAAGGGCGGGCGGCGCCGTCGGGCAGCACCACCGGCAGCGGAATGGGCTCGGCATCGGCGACCATCTGCATGGCCATCATCGAGACGTCGACCGGGTTGCGCGACGTTGCGGGATCGAACGCATAGTCGGCTGATACTGCCTGCATCGACGGCATCGGGCACAGCGCGCCGTCGTTGATGCTCCCGGACGTCCCGCTGCGCTCGTGGCCGGCCAGATACAGGCGAACGCGCCGCTCGTCGGGCAGCGGCCAGTCGTGCTCGCGGCGCCACCGGTTGGGGCCCTGCACGTAGATGAGGACCGGCGGCCCCTCGTCGATCCCGTTGCGCTCGTCGCGCAGGAATCGGTCCAGCCAGAGCAGCTGAAGCTCGAACCCGGTGAATGGCTCTATCGTCTCGCCGGGCGCGAGGTCGCCGCGCACGCTGGTCTTGCTGAACATCCCGGCGTGCGGCCAGGGCCCGAGCACCAGCTTGGCCCGCGATCCCGCACCGGCCTGGCGCATCCAGGTGAATGCGCGTGATGAGCCGTCCAGGATGTAGCTGTCCCAGCCCGACGACGTCAGCGCCGGCAGCCCCTCGCGGGCCAGCTGCTGGATATCCTCGCGGGTCGCCGAGTGCGCGGCCCAGTATTCGTCGAACCACGGGTGGTCCGCCGCGACGTCGTACTCGGACTCCACGCCCGGCACCGCCGCGCGGCCCTTGCGCCCAGGGCCCGGCGGCAGGCCCCCGGCGTACCAGAGGTAGTCGTAGGTGTTGTTGGGCGAATCGTCGGGCACCACGACCACGAGGTGCTCGGGCCGCTCCTTGGCCGCCAGCCACTGGCTGATGCCTAGCAGGGACGCGCCGACCATCCCGATGCGCCCGTTGTTCCAGGCCTGCGCCGCCGCCCACTCGATGACGTCATGGCCGTCCGGGCCATAGCTCTCATAGAGCCCGGCCTTGCCCTCGGACGGGGCAACGCCGCGCAGTCGGCACAGCAGCACCGGGTATCCGGCGGCGGCGAGCTCGCGCAGCGTCGGCAGCAGCGAGAAGTCCAAGCCGCTGTAGCCGTTGGTGACCACGACGCACGGCGGCGTCTCGGCCCCCTCGGGCAGCGTCGGCATGATCAGGTTGGCGGCGAGCCTGATGCCATCTCGGACCGGCACCTGCACCGGTGTCTCGGTGACGTCGTAGCGGTCGGGCCGCAGCGGCGCCGCCTCGCGCCCGCGCACCCACATGCGCGCCTCGGTGCCCGCGCCCTGCTCCGCGGCGCCGATCCTGATCTCCGTCATGCGGGTCCTCCTCGTTGAGGGCGCTCAGCTGTGCTGCCCCGCAGCGTCGCACATCACCAGGCCGTGAGGCGATGGCAACGTGCCCGCAGGCGATAGCCCGGTTGCCGTCGCCGTCGCCGACCCGGCCCGTCAGGCCAGGGACCGCCCGATGACGGCGAGCAGCGCCCGCCGCTCGTAGCCCTCGGTGCCGGGCGTGGCGGTGAAGACCAGCAGCGACTGGGCCAGATTCTCGGTCTGGAGCTCCTGGCAGTCCAGCTCGATCTCGCCGAGCTCGGCATGCACGATCGTCTTGCGCGACTGCTGCTTCAGCCCTACCTCGTGCAGATCCCAAAGCGTCGCGAACTCCTCGCTGCGCAGGCGAAGTTGCTCGATCATCGCGGCGGCCTGCGGATCGGCGCAGCACCCGGGACGGCGCGCTGTGCCCCGAGAGCCGGAACAGGTGGTCCCGCTCGTCCAGGCTAAGCCGGAGCCCGCGCGCGAGCGCGGCGATCATCTGCTGCGACGGCTGGGGGGCACGCTGCTCGAGCAGCACTGCGCCACCGTGGGCCGCGACTCCTCGACAATCGCGAAGACGATCCTCGGCGGGGGCGACGCCTTCACCGAAGTCGATGCGTTCCTGCGCTCGATGGAGCAGTACGCCGCGATCGGCGTCGACCAGGTCTGCCTAATGCCGATGGGCCCCGATCCCGTCGCCCAGACCGCGCACCTGATCGACAACGTCCTCCCGCGCCTGTCCGACATCTCCGGCTAGGCGGACACTGGTCATGTGGACGCCATCGAGCCGGACCGATTCGAGGCGATGGTCGCTGACGCGCTCGACGGTCTGCCGCCGAAGCTGGGCAAGCTCATGCGCAATGTCGCGGTCACTGTCCAGCATGAGCCGGGCCGCCCGGGACTGCTCGGGCTGTACCAGGGCGTCCCGCTGACGCGCCGCACGTCGCACTACTCCGCCGCGATGCCGGACCGCATCACGATCTACCGCCACGCCATCTGCGCCATCTGCCGCAGCGACGATGAGGTGGTCGTGCAGGTCCGCAGGACGGTGGTTCACGAGGTCGGCCATCACTTCGGCATCGGCGACGACCGGCTGCACGAGCTCGGCTGGTAGCGCCGCGCGGCGATGCGGGTAGGGCTGCCGGCATGGCGACCGCAACCCGATGGCTGTTCGGGGATCAGCTCGGACCGCACTTCGTGGACGACGCCAATCAGCCGCTGCTGGTGATCGAGTCCATGGCGGTGTTCCGGCGTCGGCGCTTCCATCGGCAGAAGGCCCACCTGGTGCTGTCGGCGATGCGCCACCGGGCAGCGGAGCTTGGCGATCGGGTGCGCTACACGCGGTCGGAGACGTATCGCGACGCGCTCCCGTTCGGCCCGATCGAGGTGGTCCATCCGACGTCCTGGGCCGCGCTGCGCTTGGTGCAGTCCCTCGACAATGTCACTGTGCTGCCCGCGCGCGGCTTCGTCACCCCGATGGCCGACTTCGGGCGATGGGCGAAGGGCCGGCGGAACCTGATCATGGAGGACTTCTACCGGGATGCCCGTCGCCGCCATGAGGTGCTCATGGATGG
>JAOPVO010000047.1 GCA_025966155.1 Pseudonocardiales bacterium | reverse complement strand
GCTCCAGGGCGGCGCGCGCCTCGGGGTTGTCGTAGAGGGCGTCCAGCGCGTCATGGGTCCGGGCCTCGAACTCGGCCGCCGGATCGAACCACGACGTTCCCTGCGCGGCCTCGCGCATGGCCTTCTCGAGGTAGGCGTGCATCCGCTCCCGGGTCTCGGGTCGCGGGCCGCCCAGACCGACGACCGTCTGCCACACCAGATGCGCGAACGATGCGTCAGGCGCCGGGGCCGCGGCGAGCAGCGTGCTCACGACCTCCGCCCAGTCGTCGCCGATCTCGGCGAGCACGCTGATCCGGGCCCGAACGTCTTCCCCGCGCTTGGTGTCATGCGTGGACAACGTCGTCATCCCCTCGGGAGAGCCCGCCTGCCGCCGAGCCGCCCGCTCATGGAAGTCCGCGAGCGTCCCGCCGAAGGTGCCGGGGTCGCCGCCGACCTCATTCAATGAGATCAGCCGGGTCCCTCGGTAGTACGCGGTGTCCTCGACGCCCTTGGCCATCAGGGCGCCGGTGGTCTGCTGGAAGCGCACGCACAGCTCGTCGCCCGGATCGGTCAGGCGGGGGACCAGCAGCTCCAGGGTCGCGGCCACCGCGGGCCGCCGCTCGACGGCCAGCGCCACTGCCTCATCGAAATAGGCGCGGCCCTCAGGGAGGTAGCTGCGGTAGACGGGGAACGCGATCGCCAGCTCGGCCAGCGCCTCGGGTGCTCCCGGCACCTCGGGCGCGACCCGGCCCAGCCGCGCGAATTCGGCTCGGAGGATCGTCCCGGCGATCATCCGCTTGCCGTCCTGCACGTACTGCGCCCAGCTCCGGGCACCGGCCAGTCGAGCATCGACCTCGTCGAACTTCGCCTCGCCCGCCGGATCGACGACCAGATCGGTCACCTCGGTCAGGGCGTCGTACCCGGTCATGCCGGACACTGGCCAGCTCGCCGGCAGGGTCTCGCCGGGCTCGGTGATCTTCTCCACGGTGATCCAGGCCCCAGGCGCGGCGGCCCGCAGCGACTGGAGGTAGCCCAGCGGATCGGCGAGACCATCGGGGTGATCGATTCGCAGACCGTCGGCCTCGCCGTCCGCGACCCATTGCGTGAAGAGCCGATGGGTGGCCTCGAACACGATCGGGTCCTCGACCTTGATCCCCGCCAGTGTCGTCACGGCGAAGAAGCGGCGGTAGTTCTGCGTCGTGTCGGCCTCGCGCCAATTGACGAGCTTGTAGTGCTGGTGCTCATGCGCCTCGGCGGCGGTGAGGGAAGTGCTCGGCGCTCCCGGGCGCCCATGCTCGTCACCTGGGGCGGTCCCCGGCGCCAGCGGGAACCGGTGCTCGAAGTAGCGCAGCTCTCCGTCCTCGATCCGCAGATCGCGCTCGAGGTCGGTATCGTCGCCGAGCACGGGCAACAGGACGCGGCCATCGATCCAGTCAATGTCGAACCAGCGGGCGTAAACCGACTGCGAGCCCAGTTTCAGGACATCCCACCACTGGGCGTTCTCCTCGGCGTTGGCGACGCCCATGTGGTTCGGCACGATATCGACGACGAGTCCCAGGCCCCGCGCACGCAGCGCGTCGACCAGTGCCCGGCGCCCGGCCTCGCCGCCGATAGCCGTCCCGACCTCGGTGTGGCTTACGACGTCGTAGCCGTGCTCCGAGCCCGCGGCCGCCGTCAGCAGCGGCGATGTATAGGCATGGCTGACGCCGAGGGCGTCGAGATAGTCCACTATCCCCGCCGCCTCTGACAGCGGGAACGACGGGGTGATCTGGAGCCGGTAGGTGCTGGACGGGACCAGTGTCACGCTGTGACCTTCTCCAGCAGCAGCAACGATCGCGCCGGCACCTTGATCGCAGTCTGCGCGCCCACCGTCGCGGCATCGTCGAGCGCCGGATCCGCAGTGTCGATGACGACGACCCACTCGTCGGCGTACTCGGGCGGCGGGGTGCAGAACTCGATATCCTCGAAGTGCGCGTTGAACAGGATCAGGAACGAGGAGTCGACGACACGCTCGCCGCGGATGTCGTGATCGGGGATGCCGTCGCCGTTGAGGAACACCCCAACCGACTTGCCGAACCCCGATCCCCAATCGTCGTCGTTCATCTCGGATCCGTCGGGGCGGAACCAGCCGATGTCGGTCAGGCCCTGCTGGCCGATCTGCCGCACGGGGCGGCCGTCGAAGAAGCGGCGGCGGCGGAAGACCGGATGGTCGTGGCGCAACTGCGTGAGCGTGGCCGTGAACTCCAGGAGGTCGGGCTCGGCCGTGCTCCAATCCATCCAGGTCAGCTCGTTGTCCTGGCAGTAGCCGTTGTTGTTGCCGTGCTGCGTGCGCCCCGACTCGTCGCCGTGGCACAGCATGGGGGTGCCCTGCGACAGCAGGATCGTGGCGATGAAATTGCGCCGCTGCTGCGCGCGCAGGGCGATGATCGCCTCGTCATCGGTCGGGCCCTCCGCGCCGCAGTTCCACGAGCGGTTGTGGCTCTCGCCGTCGTTGTTGCCCTCGCCGTTGGCCTCGTTGTGCTTCTCGTTGTAGGACACCAGATCCAACAGGGTGAATCCGTCGTGGCAGGTCACGAAATTGATGCTGGCGACCGGCCGGCGCGCCGAATGGGCGTAGAGATCGGCCGACCCCGTGAACCGCTCGGCGAACTCGCCGAGGGTCGCGGGCTCCCCGCGCCAGAAGTCGCGGACGGTGTCGCGGTACTTGCCGTTCCACTCGGTCCACTGCGGCGGGAAGTTGCCGACCTGGTAGCCGCCGGGACCGACGTCCCAGGGCTCGGCGATGAGCTTGACCTGGCTGACCACCGGGTCCTGCTGGACAAGCTCGAAAAACGTCGAGAGCTTGTCGACCTCATAGAACTCGCGGGCCAGAGTCGAGGCGAGGTCGAACCGGAACCCGTCGACGTGCATGTCCAGCACCCAGTAGCGCAGCGAGTCCATGATCAGCTGCAGCGAATGCGGGTGCCCGGCGTTGAGGCTGTTGCCCGTGCCGGTGTAGTCCATATAGAACTTCTTGTCGTCGTCGACGAGGCGGTAGTAGGCCGCGTTGTCGATGCCGCGCATGGATAGCGTCGGGCCCATGTGATTGCCCTCGGCGGTGTGGTTGTAGACCACGTCGAGGATGACCTCGATGTTGGCCTCATGCAGGGCCCGGACCATCGCCTTGAACTCCAGCACCTGGCCGCCTGGGGTGGTGTTGCTGGCGTACTTGCTGTCAGGGGCGAAGAAGCCGATCGTGTTGTAGCCCCAATAGTTCGAGAGGCCCTTCTCGATCAGTGTGCTGTCGTTCGCGAAGTGGTGCACCGGCATCAGCTCGATCGCCGTCACGCCGAGCTTCTGGAGGTACCCGATCATCACCGGGTGCCCGATGGCGGCGTACGTGCCGCGGATCTCCTCGGGGATATCGGGGTTGGTCATGGTGAGGCCCTTGACGTGCGCCTCGTAGATGACGGACTCGTTGTACGGGCGGTGCGGCGGCCGGTCCACGCCCCAGTCGAAGAACGGGCTGATCACCACGGATTTGGGCATGTGCGCCGCGGAGTCGTCCTCGTTGCGCTTGTCGTGGTCCTCGAAGTCGTACGTGAACAGCGACTGGTCCCAGTCGATGATCCCGTCGATCGCCTTGGAGTAAGGGTCGAGCAGCAGCTTGCTCGGATCGCAGCGCTCGCCGTTGTCCGGATCCCACGGGCCGTACACGCGGTAGCCGTAGCGCTGGCCGGTCTCGACGCTGGGCAGGAAGGCGTGCCACACGAAGCCGTCGACCTCCCGGAGCCGGACCCTCGTCTCCTCGCCGTCGGCGTCGAAGAGGCAAAGCTCCACCTTGTGCGCGACCTCGCTGAACAGCGCGAAATTCGTGCCGGAGCCGTCGTACGTGGCGCCGAGCGGGTATGCCGTGCCTGGCCAGATCTGCATTGCTCTCCTCGCGGGCGGCCGCGAGCTCACACCGTTGGTGATCATCGCGAACCAGATTAGGACGCCCCAGCGGCGTCTTGACCCAATGCCCATCCCGAGGTGCCGCTACTCACCCCCAGCCGGGCTGCCCAGCCGAATGTGACACAGGTCCATGCCCGCCGCCGATCCGCAGCGCGTCCGCGCCCTGCAGGGCGCGCGTCAGATACGCCTTGGCGCTGCGTGCGGCGTCGAGCCAGTCCGGCCGGCCATCAGTGCCCACGGCCGATTCCGCGGCCCGCACCGCCAGGGCCGAGGACAGGGTGCAGCCCGTGCCATGGGTATTGCGGGTGTCCACCCGGGGCGCGGAGAGCGCGACGATCACGCCGTCGGGGAAGGCGAGGAGATCCGTGGCCGAATCGCCGTCGAGGTGGCCGCCCTTGAGCAGCACCCGACGGGCCCCAGCGCCCAGGAGGGCGCGGGCCTGCTCCCGGCAGTGCTCGGCTGTCCGTGCCGGCTCCACGCCCAGCAGCGCCGCCGCCTCCGGGAGATTGGGCGTGATGACGTCGGCGCGCGGCAGCAGCTCCTCGCGCAGCACGTCCTCGGCGTCCTCGGTCAGCAGCCGATCGCCCGATGTCGCCACCATGACCGGATCCAGGATGACGATCGGCGGCCGATAGGCGTCGAGAACGGCCGCGACCTCATGCGCGATGGCGGCGTTGGCCAGCATCCCGATCTTGACCGCATCGATGGCGACGTCGGCGAACAGCGCGTCCAGCTGCTCCCGCACGAACCCCGCCGGGATCGGGAACACGCCCGAGACCCCCAGCGTGCTCTGGGCCGTGAGGGAGGTAACGACGGCGCAGCCGTAGGCCCCGAGCGCGGCGAAGGTCTTGAGATCGGCCTGGATCCCGGCCCCGCCGCTGGGATCAGAGCCGGCTATGGACAGAACCACCCGCGGGTGGCCGCGCGGCCGGGTCACGCGGCTTCCCAGGCTGCGCGCAGGGCCCGGGTCGCGGCCTCGGGGTCGGCGGTGCCGCAGATCGCCGAGATCACGGCCATCCCGGCGGCGCCGGCGGCCCGCACGGCCTTCGCATCCTCGAGGGTGAGCCCGCCGATCGCCACGCACGGGACGTCGGCGCTGCGGCAGATCTCGGCCAAGCCCCCGAAGCCGATAGGCGGCGATGCGTCGGGCTTGCGCGCCGTCGATCGGACGGGGCCGACCCCCAGCAGGTCGATCGTGCCGGCCGGCAGCGCCAGCGCCCCGTCCAGCTCGTGCAGGTTGCTCACCGACAGCCCGAGATGACGACCTCGGCCCAGGAGCCGCCGCGCCGAGCGCGCGTCCATGTCGCTCTGCCCGATATGCGCGCCATCTGCGTCCAGAGCCAGCGCGACATCGATCCGGTCGTTGATGATCAGGGCGACGCCAGTGCCGTCGAGCACGCGCTTCAGCGCACCGCCGACGTGCATGAGCTCGCGCGTCGTGGCCAGAGGATCGCGCAGCTGGACCGCCGCGACCCCGCCGGCAACTGCCGCGCGAGCGGTCTGCACCACTCCAGCCGGCCCGCCGCATAGCGCGCTATCTGTGACCAGGTAGATGTCGTACGACGTCATGCCCCGACCACTGCGGCCGCCGCCGCGTCCGCGTCCAGGGTCGAGATCGCGTCGAGCAGCGCAACGGCGAAGCTGCCCAACCCGACCGTGCGGGCGGCCGCCACGTCGCCGGCGACGCAGACCAGCGAGGTCGCCGCAGCGGAGGCCAGGAGCGCGTCGTCGGTGACCGCGCTGCATGCGGCGATCAGCGCGCCGAGGGAGCAGCCCACCCCCGTCACCTTGGTCAGCAGGGCATTGCCGGCCGCAATCCGGACCGTTCGCCGCCCATCGGTGAGCAGATCGAGCGCACCGCTGACCGCAGCGACGGTGCCGAAGCGCCGCGCGACCTCTGCCGCGGCCCCGGCGGCGTCGTCCGGGGTCGCGGTGCTGTCCACCCCGCGACCCCCCATGCCGCCGACGATGGCCGCGATCTCCGAGGCATTCCCGCGGATGACCCGCGGGCGCTGCTCGGCGAGGTCCCCCGCGAGCTTGGTGCGCATGGGCAGCGCGCCGATCGCCACCGGATCCAGGACCCAGGGCACGCCGGCGTCGTCCGCGGCGGCCACCGCGACGCGCATGCCCGCCTCCTGGGCCGTGGTCAGCGTGCCCAGGTTGATGAGCACTGCGCTCGCGACCCCGGCGAGGATGCCGGCCTCCTCCGGCGAATCCACCATGGCCGGTGCGGCTCCGGCCGCGAGGAGCACATTGGCGGTGAAGTTCGCGACCACGATGTTCGTCAGGCACTGAACCAGCGGCGCGCTGGCCCGCACGTCGCGCAGGACCTGGGCCGCCGCCTGCGGCGTGATCGGGGGGCGGGACTCGGACGCGGTGCGGGCAGGGCTCGAGGTCACGACCTCGCACTGTAATCGGTGGCCACCGGCGCCGATACGCTGTCCTGGTTCTCGTCCCACGGGAGTCCGGGCCGACCGCGCAGGCGGTCACGCCGGGCTGAGAGGGCGGATAAGGGCAAGCCTGCGCTATCGCGTCTGGTCGATAGTGCACTCAGCTTCCCGGCGCCGCCGACCGTACGAACCTGTCCGGGTCATTCCGGCGAAGGAAGGGGCTTTACATGCCGACCCCTACGGCTACCCGCACCGAGCGATCCACCCGCCTGTCATCCGCGGTGGAGGCGCCGCTCACCCTGGCCGAGGCGCCCCCCAAGGTGCTCGGCTTCCTCGATCAATTCGGCCTCTGGGCCAACTTCGGCATCAGCCTGCTCGTGCCCGTCGTCGCGGTGTTCTTCGTCCAGACGTCGCTCGTCGCGCAGATCGTCGCTGTCGTCGTCGGCACCGTCCTGGGCTGCGCGCTGGTCGGCGCGGTCGCCGCGATCGGCGCCCAGCAGTCCGCCCCGACGATGGTGGTGTTCCGCGGCCTGTTCGGGCGCGGCGGCTCCTATGTGCCGACTGCGCTCAACATCATCCAGTGCCTGGGCTGGGCCACCTTCGAGGTGTGGATCATCTCCGTCGCGGCGCAGGAGGTCTGGCCTGATGCCCCGCGCTGGCCGTTCGTCCTCCTCGCCGGCGGAATCGCGACGGCTATGGCGCTGCGGCCGCTGGGCTCGGCCAAGCTGCTCAAGCGCATCGCCGTGGTCGCCGTCGTGGTGTGCAGCGGCTACTTCCTCATCGAGGCCGGCACGGAGCCGCTGGGCGATCTCACATCCGGCGGCTGGAACGGGTTCTGGACGAATATCGATCTGGTGATCGCGATGTCCGTCTCCTGGATCCCGCTCGTGGCCGACTACTCCCGGCACGGCAGGAACGCGCGGGCCACCGGGTTCGCCGTCGGGCTGGGCTACGGCGTGGCGTCCGCCGCGTTCTTCCTCGTCGGCGTTCTAGGGATCCGGGCCTACTCGCCCGAGGACGGCGACCTGATCGGCGCGCTGCTCGCGGTGCCGGTCGGTGCTGTGGCCCTCGCGATCCTGGCCGTCGACGAGCTCGATCAGGCCTTCGCGAATATCTACTCGACCGCCGTCTCGACCCAGAACGCGCTGCCCAGCGCCGACCGCCGGGTGCTGGCCCTCATCGTGGGCGTCGTCGCGACCCTGCTCGGCCTCCTCGTCACCGACGGCTATGCGTACGAGGGCTTCCTGCTGCTGATCGGCGCGGTCTTCACCCCGCTGGGCGCGGTGATCGTCATCGACTACTTCCTGCTGCGCCGCGGCCGCTACGACCTCAGCGCCAACCCGCCGCAGCGCTGGGTGATGCTCGTGCCGTGGCTGGCGGGGTTCGTGGCGTACCAGCTGATCGCCCCGACCTACGTCTCGAACTGGTCGGCCTGGCAGAGCTTCTGGTTCGACGCCCAGGACGCAGTCGGAATCTCCCCGACCAACGGCTTCTCCGCGGCGATCACCTCGTTCGCAGTCGCCGGCGTCCTCACCCTGGTGCTCGGCCGGATCGGGCGGGCAGCGGCGCTCAGCCCGCGGTAGGGACGGGTGCGGCCCGGCTGCTCTGCTGTGCGCGAGATCGCTCGCGGGTTGTCGGCGCCCCCTCGTACGGTGGTGCCATGCGCGCAGCCTTGAACCGGGACATCCTGCCCACGTCCGGCACGTTCGAGGTCATCGCGGACTTCGAGCCGTCGGGCGATCAGCCAACCGCCATCGCGGAGCTGGAGAAGCGGGTCCGGGCGGGCGAGCAGGACGTCGTGCTACTGGGCGCCACCGGCACGGGCAAGTCGGCCACCGCGGCCTGGCTGATCGAGCGGCTGCAGCGCCCGACCCTGCTCATGGCCCACAACAAGACCCTCGCGGCGCAGCTGGCCAACGAGCTGCGCGAGATGCTGCCCAATAACGCCGTCGAGTACTTCGTCAGCTACTACGACTACTACCAGCCCGAGGCGTACATCCCGCAGACCGATACCTATATCGAAAAGGACTCCTCGATCAACGAGGAGGTCGAGCGGCTGCGGCATTCGGCGACGATGTCGCTTCTCACCCGCCGCGATGTCGTGGTCGTCTCCACCGTGTCCTGCATCTACGGCCTCGGCACGCCGCAGGAGTACATCGACCGCTCAGTGCGCCTCAAGCTCAACCAGACCGTCGAGCGGGATTCGATCCTGCGCAAGCTCGTCGATGTCCAGTACACCCGCAACGACCTGAGCTTCACCCGCGGCACCTTCCGCGTCCGCGGCGACACCCTGGAGATCTTCCCGGTGTACGAGGAGCTTGCCGTCCGGGTCGAGATGTTCGGCGACGAGGTCGAGCGGCTGTACTACCTGCACCCGCTCACCGGCGAGGTCGTCCGCGAGGTGGATGAGCTGTTCATCTTCCCGGCCAGCCACTACGTCGCCGGCCCGGAGCGGATGGAGCGGGCGATCCGCGGCATCGAGGCGGAGCTGGCCGAGCGGCTCGCCGAGCTCGAGGGGCAGAACAAGCTGCTCGAGGCCCAGCGGCTGCGCATGCGCACCACCTACGACCTCGAGATGATGCGCCAGGTCGGATTCTGCTCCGGCATCGAGAACTACTCGCGGCACATCGACGGCCGCGCCCCCGGAAGTGCCGGCAGCTGCCTGATCGACTACTTCCCCGATGACTTCCTGCTGGTGATCGACGAGTCCCACGTGACGGTGCCGCAGATCGGCGGCATGTACGAGGGCGACATGAGCCGCAAGCGGACCCTCGTGGAGCACGGCT
>JAOPVO010000041.1 GCA_025966155.1 Pseudonocardiales bacterium | reverse complement strand
GCGCCGGCGGTCTTCAGGATCTGGCTCTTGCCATTGCCGGCGAGGTCGTAGGTGAGGGTCGTGATCTTGTCGGTGCCGAACCGCTCGGCGGCCTGCGCCTCGGTGAGCCCGACGGAGGCGACCTCGGGCTCGGAGTAGGTGATGCGCGGGACGCCGGCGTAGTCGATCGGGACGACGGCCAAGCCCGCGAGGTGCTCCGCGACCAGGATGCCCTCGGCGAAGCCGACGTGGGCGAGCTGCAGGGTGGGGACCAGATCGCCGACGGCGTAGACGCCGGGCAGGTTGGTGCGGCAGTACTCATCGACCAGCACGAACCCGCGGTCCATGGCCACGCCCTGCTCGTCGTAGCCCAGCCCGGCCGAGACCGGGCCGCGGCCCACCGAGACGAGCAGCAGGTCGGCCTCCAGGACGTCGCCGCCCTCGAGCTCGACGCGCACGCCGTTGTCGGTGCGGGTGGCCGAGGCGAAGCGGCTGCCCAGCTTGGCGGCGATCCCGCGCTTGCGGAAGGCACGCTCGAGCAGCTTGGAGTTGGCCTCGTCCTCGAGCGGCACCAGGTGCGGCAGCGCCTCGACGATCGTGACCTCGGCGCCGAAGGAGCGCCAGACGCTGGCGAACTCGCAGCCGATGACGCCGCCGCCCAGGATGATGACCCGCTCCGGCACGGTCTGCAGGCTCAGGGCGTGCTCGCTGGCGATGATGCGCTCGCCGTCGAGGTCCAGGCCGGGCAGCGTGCGGGAGTACGAGCCGGTGGCGAGGATCAGGTGCTCGCCGGTGTAGAGGTCATCGCCGACGGCGACGGACTTGGGGCCGACCATGCGGCCCTCGCCCTCGACCACGGTGATCTTGCGGCTCTTGATTAGACCGGCGAGGCCCTTGTACAGCCGGTTGACCACGCCGTCCTTGTACTCGTTGACCTTGGGCAGGTCGATGCCCTCGAGGGTGGCGCGGACGCCGAACTGCTCGCTTTCGCGCGCGGAGTCCGCGACCTCGGCGGCGTGCAGGAGCGCCTTGGTCGGGATGCACCCGCGGTGCAGGCACGTGCCGCCGACCTTGTCCTTCTCGATGAGGACAACCTGCTTGCCGAGCTCGGCCGCGCGCAGCGCAGCGGCGTAGCCGCCGCTTCCGCCGCCGAGGATGACCAGATCAGCCTGAATGTCGGCCACGAGCCGTCTCCTGCGTTGTCCTGCGGCCTTGTGGGCCGGCTTGGGGTTTGCGACCCACGCGGGGAATGTGGGCCACACAGCCGAACGTCGCATGGTGTGCTGGTGTTCCGGCCGGTCCTCATCTTGGCACCCGCAGACGGCCATCGGGGGGTCAGGCCCTCCGCGGGTGACCTGCGTCGCGACTGCTGGGCTGTCCGGCGGCAATGAGCTAGGGGAAGCCGTGATGAGATAGGCGGACTTCACAGCGGCGGCACGGCGAGAGGAGCGGCGCGGATATGGGGCTCTTCAGCAGGAAGCAGCGCGGCTCGACTGGCGGGGACGGCACGCTGCGCGGATCCAGCAAGGAGGACGTCGCGCACCTGGAGGGGTTCGTCGCGACGCACCGCGGGGTCGAGGCATTCGTCGAGCCCCGCACCACGGTGACCGAGACGACGCTGCTGCTGGTCGCAGGCGACGGGGAGTGGACGCGCCGGCGGATCAACGGCCCGCAAGGCGCCTGGGACTTCGCCCGGAAGCGATCGCTTCCGGTGTACGACGTCGCGATCGTGGGCTACCCGCAGCGGATGCGGGACTGGAACGCCCGGCGCAAGGCGGCTGGCGAATCCGGCCGCCCCGGGCCCAGCGTCTAGCTCAAGCCCTGAGGCCGCCGTGCCGCTCAGGCGCCCGCGAGCTCCTCGAGCGTGGCCAGCATCGTCCGGACGATCACTCCGGTGCCGCCCTTGGGCGTGTAGCCGTGCGGCCCGCCCGCGTTCCAGGCCGGGCCGGCGATGTCGAGGTGGACCCACGGCAGCCCCGTGGGCACGAAGGTCGACAGGAAGTGCCCGGCAACGAGCATCCCGCCCCAGCGATCCCCGGTGACCTGCGTGATGTCGGCGATGGCCGAGTCGATGCCCGGGCGCAGCTCGGGCGGCAGCGGCATCGGCCAGAGCGACTCGCCGGCACGCCCGCCCGCGGCCACGACGAGGTCGCGGAAGTCGTCGCTGCCCATCGCCCCGACCACCCGGGTGCCGAGGGAGACCATCTGGGCGCCGGTGAGGGTCGAGGTCTCGATCAGGTAATCCGGCTTGTCCTCGGCGGCCCGCACGATCGCGTCGGCCAGGATGATCCGGCCCTCGGCGTCGGTGTTGTTGATCTCGACCGTGCGCCCGCCGCGGAAAGTCAGGACATCGGACGGGCGGTACGAGGAGCCCGAGGGCATGTTCTCGGCCATCGGGATGGTCGCGGTGATGTTGATCGGCAGCCGGAGCGCCGCCGCCGCGACGATCGTGGCCGCCACCGCCGCCGCGCCGGACATGTCCGACTTCATCCAGTCCATCATCGCGGACTTGATGTTGAGGCCGCCGGAATCGAAGGTGATCCCCTTGCCGACCAGCGCGACGCTGGTCTTGGCCCGCGGGGGTGCGTACGTCAGTCGAACGAGGCGCGGCGGGCGCACGGAGCCCGCGCCGACGCCGAGGATGCCGCCGTAGCCGCCGCGCTTCAGGGCCCGCTCGTCGAGCACCTCGACGGTGAGGCCGGCGGCCCGGCCCATCTCGGCGGTGCGCTCGGCGAGAGTCTGCGGGTAAAGCTCGTTCGGCGCGGTGTTGACGAGGTCGCGGGTCGCGGTAACGGCGTCGGCGACGATCTGCGCGCGCTTGAGCGCGGCCTTCGCGAGCCGGTCCCTGGGTGAGGCGGCGGCGATCGACAGGCGGCGCAGCGGCGTGGGCGGCGGCGAGGACTTGTAGATCGTGAACGAGTAGGCGCCCATCAGCGCGCCCTCGGCGATCGCGGCGAGCAGCGCGGTGTCTGCCCCCGGTGCGGACGAGGTGCCGCCGATCGCGATGTGGACGCGGGCCGTGCCCGAGAGCGCCCGCAGCGCCGCGCCGACCGCCCGGCGCACGACCTCGGCATCGAGGGCCGCCGGGTCCTGGTCGCCCAGCCCGGCGACGACGATCAGTGGCGGTTCGGTGAGCCCGAGCGTCGGGATCTTCGTGACCTCGTCGGCGCGGCCCTTGGCCCCGACTGCGCGCAGCCCCGCAAGCAGTCGCCCGCCCATGGCCTTGTCGATCGCCTCGGCGCCGGGGGCGAGCACGAGCCCGCTGGCGGGGGACAGGGCGCCGATGATCACAACATCGGCGGGTGCGGCGGCTGCGGGATCGACCAGGCTTACGGCGGCGCTCATGCGCTCACGGCCCTTCTAGTGGCGTTGGCTTCGGCTCGTCATCCAGGGACAGGTCCGTGGCGGTCAGGGGAATCGTAGGGTCCGGCTGGTCCCGGCCGATATGCAGCGCCATCTGCAGCGCGTGGAACTGGAGGATCGCCGACGCGCCGGGCGGGCCGCCGGCCGCCAGCGGCGGGGCCGTGACCAGGCCCAGGCGCTGCAGCACCGGCGCCTCATGCAAAGCCCCGGTGGGCGCGGTCACGCACCAGCGCGCCACCCCGGTGGACAGAGCCCCGGCCACCATCGCCCCGGCTAGGGCAACCGCGCCGTCCAGAAGCACGGGGGTGCGTCGGACGGCGGCCTGAAGCAGGGCGCCGGCTGCGCTCAGCAGGGCCGGGCGGCCGAGGGCCTCCGCGGCGAAGGCCGGCGAGGCGCGATGGCGGACGGCAGCGCGGCGCGCGTCCCGCAGACCGGCCAAGTCCGCCATCCACCGGTGGTCATCGCGGAGGCCGGCGTAGTCCAGCAGCTTGGCCGGCTCGATGCGGCAGAACACCGACACCAGCGCCAGAGCGGCGCGCAGATCTTCTGCCCGACATCCGGTGACGAGCAAAATCAGGTCGGCGCCTTCATCAACCAGGGCGTCGACGGCGTCGGCCCCCGCCTGAGCAGCACCCTCCAGTTGCATCGCCGGGTCGTCATCCTCGACAACTGCCGCGACGCGGATGGGCTCCCCGGTGCCGTCGTCGGTGACCGGATCAAACGGGCTCAGCCCGACCACCAGCATGCGGGCCGACGCGAAGGGCGCGTAGGGCCCGCTGCCGTCGGCCGGGTCGGACTCAGGCCGGGTGCGGACCGACTCGGCCCAGACCCGCAGATCCGCCAGCGTGCCGCTCCCCGCCGTCCAGCCCGGGACATGCACGGGGGCGACGGCGCGCGTGGCCAGCTCATTCAGCGCGTCGGCGGTCATCGCCGGAGCCTATCGGCGGGCGCGGCGCTAGGGTCTCGCCCTATGGCTGTGGTGACGACGTGGACCTGGCGGTTCGAGGACGCCGAGGGCGGTGCGCTCAGCGAGCCGGCGCCCGAGACCTTCGGCAGCCGGGCCGACGCCGAGAGCTGGATCGGCGAGAACTGGCCCGAGGTCGCGGCGCTGGGTGTTGTGCAGGTTCAGCTGCTGGGCGCGGGCGCGCCCGTCGGCAAGCGCATGATCCTGAAGTAGCGCTGCGCCTGCCGACGGGCATCGACCGGTATGGCCGGGCCTGAGGTCAGCCGGTCTTCGCGGGGTTGCGCTCGACCAGATCGCCGAGGATCTCGTCGACCTTGGCCAGCAGGTCCGCCTCGAGGGTGACTCCGGCAGCGGCGGCGTTGTCGTGCACCTGCTCCGGCCGCGAGGCGCCGATGATCGCCGAGCCGACATTCTTGTTCTGCAGCACCCAGGCCACGGCGAATGCCGCCATGGATAGCCCGCTATCGGCGGCGAGCGGCTTGAGCTCCTGGATCTTCTCCAGCAGGCCCGGCGTCTGGATCCAGCGCTTGATGAATCGGGCGCCGCCGTTCTCATCGGTGGCCCGCGACCCCTCCGGCGCGGGCGCGCCGGGCAGGTACTTGCCGGTCAGGATGCCCTGGGCGATGGGGGACCACACGATCTGGCCCATCCCCAGTTCCTCGCTGGTCGGGACGATCTTCTCGTCGATGACGCGCCAGAGCATCGAGTACTGCGGCTGGTTGGAGATGAACGGGACCTTCAGCTCGTGGGCCAGCACGGCGCCGTCGCGAAGCTGGTCGGCCGTCCACTCCGATACCCCGATGTAGAGGGCCTTGCCGGAGCGGACGACATCGGCGAAGGCCAGCATCGTCTCCTCCAGCGGCACCGTCGTGTCGTACCGGTGGGCCTGGTAGAGGTCGACGTAGTCGGTCTGGAGGCGGCTGAGCGAGCCGTCGATCGCCTCCATGATGTGCTTGCGCCCGAGGCCGCGGTCGTTGGGGCCGCCCGGGCCCGTCGGGTTGTAGACCTTCGTGGCGATCTCGACCGACTCGCGCCGCGCGCCGGCGAGCGCCCGGCCCAGCACGGACTCAGCGCGGGTGTTCGCGTAGACATCGGCGGTATCGAACGTGGTGATACCGGCGTCGAGGGCGGCCTGGACGCACGCGACGGCGGCGTCCTCCTCGACCTGGCTGCCGTGGGTGATCCAGTTGCCGTACGAGATGGCGCTGACATTGAGGCCGCTGCGGCCTAGGCGACGGAATTCCATGACCGCCAGCCTTGCAGACGCATCCGACCGCTTGATCGGGGAGTCGGCCGCATCGAGTGGACGGGGGCTAGATCTTCTCCCCGACGGAGATCCGCGGGGCCGGCAGCCGCCAGCGCCGCGGCATGGAGGCGCGACTGACGGCGTAGAAGCCAAGCGAGGCGCCGCTGTTGGGCACGGCGTCGAGGCGCTCGAGGGCGATCTTGCGGATACGGCGGCCGGTGAAGATGGCCTCGACGGTGATCACGATCAGCAGCAGCATGCTCGAGGCACTGAGCACGCCCAGCGCCGGCACGGCCGTGCTGAGAATCACCAGCGGCAGCAACGCGAAGAGGTAATTGGCCAGCATCCGCCGGGAGTCGACATAGTCGCGGGCCAGCGCCTTGACCGGCCCGCGATCGCGCGCGGTCAGCACCCGCTCGTCGCCGGCCTTCATCGCGGCGCGGTACTGGACCTTGTCCATCTTGGGGTCGACGGCGGTCAACGAGTTCTTCCGGGCCTGCTTCTGCCAGGCGAGAGCCTCCTTTCGCGTCTGCGGCGCCTTGAGCGCAGGCCCAGCGGGCCGGCGGACCGAATCGCGGCGCTTGGGCGTCGGGCGGCCCTTGGGCGCGCCGACGGTCTGCGTCGCCGCCGGTGCGGCCTCCACGGGCTCAGCAGACTCGACGGGGGCGCTCTTGCGAAGGAATGGCACCGTCACAGCTTAAACGCGGACGAGGACCCCCCGCTCTACGGCAGCGCGAGCATCCGCTCCAGTGCAGTTCGGGCGTGCGCTGCGACGATCGGGTCGACATGGATCTGATTGATGACATCCCCGCGGACCAGCGCCTCGAGCTGATGCACCAGGTGCGGCAGGTCGATGCGGTTCATCGTGGAGCAGTAGCAGACCGTCTTCTCCAGGAACACGACCCGCTTGTCCGGATGCGCGGCGGCCACCCGGCGCACCAGGTTCAGCTCGGTGCCTATCGCCCACGCCGACCCGGCCGGGGCCTGGTCGAGCATCCGGATGATGTATTCGGTCGACCCGACGTAGTCGGCCTTCTCGACCACCTCGTAGGTGCACTCGGGGTGCACCAGCACGTTGATGCCGGGGATGCGCGCCCGGACATCATCGACATTCTCGGGGCTGAACCGGCCGTGCACCGAGCAGTGGCCGCGCCAGAGGATCACCTTGGCGTTGCGCAGCTGCTCGACGGTCAGGCCGCCGTTGGGCTTCCACGGGTTGTAGAGCACGCAATCCTCGAGGGTGAGGCCGAGCTCGCGCACCGCGGTGTTGCGGCCCAGGTGCTCGTCGGGCAGGAAGAACACCTTGGTGCCCTGCTCGAAGGCCCAGCGCAATGCCCGTTCGGCGTTGGAGGACGTGCAGACCAGGCCGCCGTGCTCGCCGGTGAAGCCCTTGATCGCAGCCGAGCTGTTCATGTACGTGACGGGAATGGTGTCGGCGGCGACGCCGGCCGCCTCGAGCGCGGCCCATGCTTCGCGGACCTGCTGATCGCTGGCCATGTCCGCCATCGAGCAGCCCGCGGCGAGGTCCGGCAGCACCACTGTCTGGGAGTCCGAGGTCAGGATGTCGGCGGACTCGGCCATGAAGTGCACGCCGCAGAACACGATGAACTCCGCCTCGGGGCGGGCGGCCGCCTCGCGGGCCAGCTTGAACGAGTCGCCGGTCACGTCAGCGAACTGAATGACCTCGTCGCGTTGATAGTGGTGTCCGAGCACGAATACCCGCGAGCCCAGCGTCGCCTTGGCGGCCAGAGCGCGCGCTACGAGATCAGGGTCGGATGCCGGGGGCAGCTCGCCCGGGCAGTCGACGCCGCGCTCGGATTCGGGATCAGACCCGCGTCCGAGCAGCAACAGGGCAAGCGGCGTGGAGGACGGCTCGGAGAACGCGGTCGGCGTCACTGGCGACTCGGCGATGGTCACAGCCGTAAGTGTGAACCATCATCCGGCGGCTGCGCGTGCAGGTGAGAAAGTTCCGGCTCGGGAATGGAATGGGGAACGCATGCAGCAGCGGTTGCGGGATCGGCTCGACGGCAGCGCGAATGCAGGGTGGGCGATGCTGCCGCTGAGGCTTTTCCTCGGTTTCGCGTTCACCTACGCGGGTTTGTCGAAGATCGCGGATCCTGACTTCCTGAATGACGACGAGCCCACGTCGATGCATCAGACCCTGCTCGCCGTCCGCGACTCCAGCCCGATCGACTTCATGCTCGGCCCGATCGCGTCGCACTCGGCGCTGTTCGGCGCGCTGATCGCCATCAGCGAGGTGGCCGTCGGATTGGGGGTGCTGGTCGGGTTGCTGACCCGCATCGCCGCGCTCGGCGGGATGCTGCTCACGGCCGGGCTCTGGCTGACGATCAGCTGGAGTGCCGATCCCTGGTACACCAGCGCCGACATCGTCTACGTCTTCGCCTTCACGCCGCTGGCCATTGCCGGGGCGGGCGCGCTGTCGGCCGACGGCTGGCTGGCCCGCGTATCGGCTCGGGAGGGCGCCGTCCCCGACGTCCAGGCCGGGGCCGATGGCACCCGGCGTTCGCTGCTGGCCGGCGCGCTGGGCCTTACCGCGCTGCTCGCGCTCGGCGGTGCCTTCCTGGCTCGCGGCCCCAAGGCGGCCACAGCCGACGCCGGCGAAACGACGTCAGGGACAGCACCGGCGGGCACGACGCCGGCTGGCGCTCCCTCGACCACCGCCGCAGGAACGTCCGCACCGGGAACGACCGACGCCGGCACCACCGCAGCCGCGCCGACCCCGGAGGCCACAGGCGCCGCACTCGTCGCTACCTCTAGCGTGCCGGTGGGGGGCGCGACGAAGGTCGAGGCCGACGGCGACGAGGCCTGGGTCCTGCAGTTGGAGGCCGGCAAGTTCACGGCCGTCAAGGCGGCGTGCCCCCACCAGGGGTGCGCGGTCAATTTCGTCTCCGGGTCCGACGGCTTCATCTGCCCGTGCCACAACTCCAAGTTCAGTGCGTCGGGCGCCCGCATCAGCGGAGTGGCCACATCCGGGCTCAAGAAGCTCGATGTGGCGGTTGGCGGCGGCCAGGTGCGTCTCGCCTGATGCGCGGCAGTCGCCACGATCGGCCGTCGCACCGTAGGATCGGGAATGCGCTGAGAGGCGCGACGCGTTAGACCGATCGACGTACCTGTTTGCACGTTCCTCTGCACCCATTCTCCGAGGAGACCCCGGATGTCAGTTCAGCAGATCGAGCTCACCGAGCCCAGCGAGGCGACCGGTTCCATTTCGCTCACCGACGCCGCCGCCGTGAAGGTGCGCGCGCTGCTCGACCAGGAGGGCCGCGACGACCTCCGTCTGCGCGTCGCCGTCCAGCCCGGCGGTTGCTCCGGCATGCAGTACCAGCTCTTCTTCGACGAGCGGTCGCTCGACGGCGACGCCGAGGTCGAGATCCAGGGCGTCCCGCTGGTCATGGATCGCATGAGCGTTCCGTACCTCGGCGGCGCGACGATCGACTTCACCGACACGATCGAGCAGCAGGGCTTCACGATCGACAACCCGAACGCGGCCGGCGGCTGCGCTTGCGGTAACTCCTTCTGCGGCTGATCCACACCGCTCCAGCACGTCCCCCGCGCGCCCGACCCCACTGGGGTCGGGCGCGCGAGTGCGTTCAGGGCCCGACCGTGGAGCCGACCGGCTAGAGGGACACCGGGTACACGGGCTCGGGGACGACCGGGACGATGCGGCCCTCGACGAAGATCCCGTGCCAGATGATGAACACGAGCACGGTCCAGATCTTGCGCGAGTAATCGTGCGGGCCGGCCCGATGCGCCTCGAGCAGCGCCAGGGCGGCGTCGGTGTCGATGTACTGCTGCGCCCCCGAGGCCAGGATGTGCTCCCGGGCCCAGTCGTACATCGAATCCTTGAGCCAATGCCGGATCGGCACCGGGAAGCCGAGCTTGGCCCGGTTGAGCACGTGCGCGGGGACGATGTCGGCCAGCGCCTGGCGCAGCGCGTACTTCGTCGTCGTCTTGGTGATCTTCTCACTCGTCGGGATGTCCGCGGCCATCGCGAATACCTCGGTATCGAGGAACGGCACGCGGAGCTCCAGCGAATTGGCCATGGTCATCTTGTCGGCCTTGACCAGGATGTCCCCGCGCAGCCAGGTGAACAGGTCGATGTACTGCATGCGCGTGCTGCCGTCCAGATGCGCGGTGTCCGCGTAGTGCTGCCGGGTCACGTCCATGTGCGACACCGATGGGTCCAGCGTGCCCAGGAGCCCGATGAGCTCCTCGTTCCGGAAGATCCGGGCGTTGCCGTAGTACCGCTGCTCGATGCCCAGTGCGCCGCGGCGCAGCAGGTCCTTGCCGCGCATGCCCTCGGGGAGGCGGCGGCTCACGGCGCCCAGCCCGCGGCGGACCGGGGCCGGCACGCGGTCGAAGGGGCGCAGCGAGATCGGCTCCCGGTAGATCGTGTAGCCGCCGAACAGCTCATCGGCGCCTTCGCCGGACAGCACCACCTTGACGTGCTTCCGGGCCTCGCGGGCGATGAAGTACAGCGGGACGAGGGCGGGGTCGGCCACCGGATCGTCCAGGTACCAGAGGATCAGCGGGAGCGTCGACATGAACTCCTCGGCGGTGACGACCTTGGTGACGTGCCGCACGCCGATCGCCTCGGCGGTCTCGGCCGCCACGTCGATCTCGCTGAAGCCCTCGCGCTCGAACCCGGTCGTGAAGGTGATCAGGTCCGGGTTGTGCCGCTTGGCCAGTGCCGCGATGGCGGTGGAGTCGATGCCGCCGGACAGGAACGCCCCGACCGTCACATCGGCGCGCATGTGCACCCGTACCGAATCCTCGAGCGCGGCGGCGATGTCGCGGTAGAGCCGCTGCCTGTCCTGCACCGGGCGGGGCGCGAAGTCGGGGCGGAAATACCGCTGCGGCCGCACCTGCTCGCCCGGGCGCAGGCTGAACGAGCAGCCGGATTCGATCCGGTGGATGTTCGCGTGCATCGACGCGGGCTCCGGGACGTATTGCAGGCTCAGGTAGTGCTGGAGGGCCACGGGATCGACGGCCCCGGCGTTGGCGCCGGCCACCGACAGCAGCGCCTTCTTCTCGCTGGCGAAGAAGGTCCCGCGCTCGTCGGTGTAGGTGTACAGCGGCTTGATGCCGAACCAATCGCGCGCGCCGAACATCACCCTGTCCTGGGTGTCCCAGATGAGGAACGCGAACATCCCGCGCAGCTCGCGGACGCACTCCGCGCCGAGGTAGTGGTACGCCGCGGCGATCGCCTCGCTGTCGCCGTCGGTCTCGAAAGTGGCCCCGAAGTCCCGGGTCAGGCGGTCGCGCAGCTCGAGGTAGTTGTAGATCTCGCCGTTGAAGATGAGCTGGTAGCGCCCATCCAGATACGGCAGCGGCTGGTGGGAGTGCTCGAGATCGATGATCGACAGCCGCCGGAATCCGATGACCGCGTCGGCGTCGTTCCAGGTTCCGGCCTCATCGGGCCCGCGGTGGCGCATGCACACAAGGGATGCCTCGATGTCAGGGCGGACCTGCGCCGCCGAGGAGTTCGAGGAGAGGAAGCCGATCAGTCCGCACACGGGTCCCAGTATCCCAGGCGGGGCTCAGTGGTCCCGCCGCACGGCGTACCGCGGCGTGCCGTCCGGGGCCGCGGTCTCCCCGAGATAGGCGTGGCTGCGCATGCGGGCCCAGGCGGGGACGTCATACCGGGCGGCGGCGTCGTCGGCGTCGACGGCGGCCACCGACCCGATCGGGACCTCGGCGATCCGGCGGGCGAGGTCGAGAATCGGCAGGGGGCAGCGGCGGCCGCGGCAGTCGATCACCAGAGCCGGGGCGGGGCCAGGCGCCGGCGTCACAGCCCGGCTGCTCCGAGGGCCTGGCGGACCGTCGCCACGGCGCCTGGCAGGACGGCGAGGAACTCCTCGACCTGCTCATCGGCGATGTCCAGCGGCAGGGAGATCCGCACATTGCCCGAGGTCAGCGCGCCCATCGCGGCCAGGACATGCGAGGGCACCAGCGTTGACGCGGCGCACGACGAGCCGGAGGACACTGCGTAGCCCCGGGCGTCCAGGATGCGCAGCAGCTCCTCGCCGTCGACGTACAGGCACGAGAATGTGACCAGGTGAGGCAGTCGATCGAGTGGATCGCCGAGCACCTCGACATCGGGCACGGTGGCCGCGACCGCGGCCCGGATGCGGTCGATGAGGGCGCGGTGGCGGCGGGCCACCGCATCCTGGGTCGCCTGGACCGCCCGCAGCGATGCGGCCGCCGCGACGATCTGCGGGATGTCCGGCACACCGGGGGACCGGCCGTACTCGTAGTCGTCGCCGGGCAACGGCGAGGACCACCGCGCGCCGGATCGCACCGCCAGGATCCCGACACCGGCCGGGCCGGACCAGGAGCGGGCATCGGCGGCCAGCACGGACCAGTGCTCCGGCGCCGCGCCGTGGCCGATGGTTTGCGTCGCATCGACGACGAGGCTGACCCCGCTGCCCTCGAGACCGGCAGCGACGCTGGCCAGGGGCTGCGTGGTGCCGACCTCGTGGTTCGCCGCCTGGAGCGCAACCGCCGCGGCGCCCGGCGCCTGGGCTGCGGCGAGCACGGCCATCGCGTCGACCCGCGCCAGCGAATCGACGCCGATCTCCACGGCGTGCCCGCCGGCGGCGACGTGCGCGGCCACCGCGTGCAGAACGGCGGAGTGCTCCACCGCCGAGTGCACGATCGTGCGCCGCGGGTCGAGCGGCCCCCGGGCGCTGGCGACACTTCCCAGGACGGCCAGGTGCAGCGCCTGCGTGCCGCTGCCGGTGAAGCTGATCTCATCCGCCCGCGCGCCGAGGGACTCCGCCATCGACTCGCGGGCGGCGTCCAGGAGCAGGCGGGCGCGGCGGCCCGCGCCGTGCAGGCGGCCCGGATCGGCCCAGCCGTCGTCGCGCGCGGCGTTCATCGCGGCGAGGGCGACGGGGTGCAGGGGCGAGCCCGACGCTGCGTCCAGATAGGCCGGCACACCGCGAACGGTACCCGCGTCTCCCGGGCCCCCCAGGTGTTTAGTACAGTCCGGGAGCCGAAGTGCGGCCGAATCTGAGCCGTAACACGGGAACCGAGAAAGGTGGCGCCGGTGCCTCGCGCACGCTGGATACGAACGGCTCGGCTGGGAGGCACCGCAGCGGCGGCGTCGCTCCTGCTCGCGGGCTGCTCGGCCTCCGACATCGACAACAAGTTCAACTTCGGCTGGCCGGATCCGGTCACCAAGCAGGCCGAGCGCATGCAGACGCTCTGGCATGCCTCGACCCTCGCCGCGTTGGTTGTCGGCGTAGCGGTATGGGGCCTGATCTTCTGGTGCTGCATCCGCTACCGGAAGACGACCGACGACTTTCCGAAGCAGACGAAGTTCAACCACGCGCTCGAGGTGTTCTACTCGATTGTCCCGGTCATCATCGTGCTGGTGCTGTTCTACTTCACAGCCACGACGCAGAACTACGTGACCAAGCTGAGCAAGAACCCCGACACCACGATCTCGGTTGTCGCCTTCCAGTGGAACTGGCAGTTCGACTACTGCGACCAGCCGTACAAGGGCGATGAGAAGACGCGCGACGAGGACGCCTGCATCACCGGGGAGTACGTCAACACCACCGGAACGGCCGAGGTCATCCCGATCCTGGTTGTCCCGCGCGGGGAGACCGTGCGCATCATCGAGCACTCCAACGACGTCATCCACTCGTTCTGGGTGCCGGACTTCCTGTTCAAGCGCGATGTCATCCCGCAGCCGATCGATAACCAGTTCGAGTTCACCGCGACCACGAATGGCCACTACGTCGGCCGATGCGCGGAGCTGTGCGGCACGTATCACTCGCAGATGAACTTCGAGGTGCGCGTGGTGGACCCCGAGGCCTACCGCACGTACCTGACGACGCTGGCCACCCTGGGGGCATCTGACACCGCGGCCCAGCAGAAGGCGCTGGAGGCCATCGGCGAGTCTCCGTTCGCCGACACCACCCGCCCGTTCAACACCGACCGCACGACGCGTTCCGCGTCGACCAAGTAGGGGGTCCCGCAATGAAGATTGAGGGCCGGATCTTCATCGGCATGACCGTCTTCTGCTTCATCATGGCTGCGATCTACTGGTGGTGGACCGCCTACGACTCGACCACTGAGCCGGTGGGGGTGGCGTCGCTGATCCTGTCCGGCGGCCTCCTGGGCATCATCGGGTCGTACCTGTACTTCATCGCCCGGCGCATCGACCCGCGCCCCGAGGACCGCTCGGACGCCGATATCTCCGACGGGGCCGGCGACCTCGGGTTCTTCAGCCCGGGCAGCTACTGGCCGCTCGGAATCGCTATGTCGGCATCGGTGACCGCCTACGCGCTGGCGTTCCGGCAGTGGTGGCTCGTTGTGGTCGGCGTCGGGCTCATCGTGACCACCGTGTCGGGCCTGCTCTTCGAGTACTACGTAGGGCAGCGCAAGGCCCTGCGCTAGAAGCACGGCGCGGTACCTCGACCGGGAACCGGCACGGCTGACACAGCACGGCTCGACACAGCACGGCGAGACACTGCACGACTCGGCCGCGCACACATCGCCTCAAGCGATCGGTGCGCGGCCGTTCTGCTCCCCTGTCGCTGATGACCTGCACCCGTCGCGTCTCTGTGAGGCTCCTGCTCATGTCTGACGCTCTCGCAGCCCCGGCACCAGGG
>JAOPVO010000018.1 GCA_025966155.1 Pseudonocardiales bacterium | reverse complement strand
GGCAGCCGGGGCCGCCTCGACGAACTCATCGGCCGCGGCATCCACGTTGTCTATCGGGTCGGTATCTATCGGGTCGGTATCTATCGGGTCGGTATCGATGGGGTCGGTGTCGATCGGATCGCGGTCGACGTCTATCGGATCGCCATCGATCGAGGCGGTGCGGGCCCCGGCGTCCATATCGTCGAGGGCGTCCAGGACGTCCTCGGCGTCAGCCAGCGCCACGGCGCCGGCGATCAGCGCCATCACCGAGGCCGCGGCCTTGCGCTGGCCCTCCGGCGGCAGCACCGGGATCGACTCGGGCGGAGCGTCATCGGATCCGCCCCGGCCTCGGCGGTTGCGCCGCTTGCCCGAGCGGCCGCCATCGGCGCCGCCGTCGGAGTCGTACTGGCCCGAGCCGCCCTGGCCTGATCCGTTCTCGCTCGAGCCGAAGGTGTCCCCAGGCTGCGACACCGGCTCGGTGTGCACGATGACGCCCCGGCCGTGGCAGTGCTCGCACGGCTCGCTGAAGGCCTCCAGCAGGCCCTCCCCGACGCGCTTGCGGGTCATCTGGACCAAGCCCAGGGACGTGACCTCGGCGACCTGGTGCTTGGTGCGATCGCGGCCCAGGCACTCGGTGAGGCGACGCAGCACCAGATCGCGGTTGCTCTCCAGCACCATGTCGATGAAGTCGACCACCACCATGCCGCCGATGTCGCGCAGGCGAAGCTGCCGCACGATCTCCTCGGCGGCCTCGATGTTGTTGCGCGTGACCGTCTGCTCGAGATTGCCGCCGGCGCCGGTGAACTTGCCGGTGTTGACGTCGATGACCGTCATGGCCTCGGTGCGGTCGATGACCAGCGAGCCGCCCGAGGGCAGCCACACCTTGCGGTCCAGCGCCTTCGCCAACTGCTCGTCGACGCGCAGGTCATGGAAGAGATCGCCGGTGCCGACGTACTTGCTCAGCCGCGGCGAGAGCTCCGGCGCGACATTGCCCACATACTGCGAGACGGTCTCCCACGCGTCGTCCTCGCGGCCAGGGTCGCCGGAGACGATCAGCTGCTGGAAGTCCTCGTTGAACACATCGCGGACCACGCGGATCGCCAGATCGGGCTCGGCGTGCACCTGGATCGGGGCGTTCTTCGGCTTGCCGACTGTCACCTGGATGGACTCCCAGAGCGACTTGAGCCGATCGACGTCCTGGGTCAGCTCCTCCTCGCTGGCGCCCTCGGCCGCGGTGCGGATGATCACACCGGCGTCGTCGGGGATGATCTTCTTGAGGATCGCCTTGAGACGGGTTCGCTCGGTGTCGGGCAGCTTGCGGCTGATGCCGGTCATGCCGCCGGACGGCACATAGACCAGGAACCGCCCGGGCAGCGAGATCTGGCTGGTCAGCCGCGCGCCCTTGTGCCCGATCGGGTCCTTGGTGACCTGGACCAGCACGGGGTCGCCGGCGGACATCGCGTCCTGGATCGTGCGATTGCGGCCCTCGAGGCCTGCGGCGTCCCAGTTGACCTCGCCGGCGTAGAGCACGCCGTTGCGGCCCTTGCCGATGTCGACGAACGCCGCCTCCATGCTCGGGAGCACGTTCTGCACGCGACCGAGGTAGATATTGCCGACGTAGGACGTCTCGCTGGCGCGGGTCACGTAGTGCTCGACCAGGATGCCGTCCTCGAGCACGGCGATCTGCGTGCGGTCGCCGCGCTGGCGCAGGGCCATGACGCGGTCGACGGCCTCGCGGCGGGCCAGGAACTCGGCCTCGGTCAGGATCGGCGCGCGACGGCGGCCGGTATCGCGGGTATCGCGACGGCGCTGGCGCTTGGCCTCCAGGCGCGTCGAGCCGCGGATGCCGCGGACCTCGTCGTCGCCGGCCTCGCGGGTGCGGGGCTCGCGGGCCTCACGGGGCTCGCGCGGCTCGCGGGCCTCACGGGGCCCGGAATCGCGGGCCGACGACGGCTCGCGCACATGCACGACGGTCTCGGCCGGGTCGTCCTCGCCCACGGCGCCGGAGCTGGTCCCGCGGCGGCGGCGCTTGCGACGGCGGCGGGTCGAGCTCGAGCCCTGCTCGCCGTCGCCGGCGTCGGAGGCCTCGTCCTCGGAGTCGTCGTCTGACTCCTCATCGTTGTCGGCGCTGTCCGCGTCCACGTCCGCGGCGCCCGAGCGGGGCGCGGCAGGGGAGTCCTCGTCGTCGTCTGACCCGGTCGCGCCCTCGCGCCCGGAGCGGCCGCCCCGGCCGCGGCGGCCGCGGCGACGACGGCGCGAGCCGGCCGACTGGGCCTCGTCGGAGTCGTCGGTCTCGTCGCTGCTGTCAGTGCTGTCGGCGGTATCGGTGTCGGCGTCCTCTATCGACAGCAGCGAGTCGATCGCGTCCTCGTCGTCGGCGGCGGGGTCCGCGTCGAGGACCAGTTCAACGGCCTCCTCGACGGCGGCGGCGATCTCGGCCAGCGCTCCCGAAGGACGGGTGGCGCGGCGGCGGGTGCGGGTCGGCGCCTCGGGCGCGGACTCCCCCGGGGCCAGGAAGGTGACGGCGAAGGGGCTCAGTCGCTCGACGGTGGCGGGTGCCGACGGCTCAGTCACGGCCGCGGACGGGGACTCGGCAAAGGCGAGTTCCGCGGCGCTGCCGGGCGCTGTGATGGTGGCCTGCGCTGAGGACGCCGAGCGACGACGACGGGGAGCGCGGGCGGGGGCCCCGATGGACGCGATGTCGGTGGACGCGATCGGCGAGGCGGCCTCAACCTCGACTGCAGCCGCAGCCGCTTCGACCGCGGGCGTCTCGGCGACGGGCTCCACGACGATGGTCGTCTCGGCCGGAGTGGCAGTTGCCGGCGCGGAGGCCGCCTTGGTGGCGCGGCGACGGGCCCGCGGCGCGGGGGCGACCGGCTCGGCAGCAACCGGCTCCATGTCCGCATCCGGCGCCTCGGCGTCGACAGCGGCGGCCGCCACGATGAGCGTGTCGGGAATGACGATCGGGCCCTCGTCCACGACGGTCGGTCCCGCGACCGCGGCCGGGGCGACGGCCTTGGCGGCGCGCTTGCGCGGCGTGCGGGCGACGGGCGCCATGACGGTCGGCTCGGCCACCGGCGCGGCCGCGACCTCGGGTGCGGGAGTACTAGGGGCTGCGATCTCGGATGCAGCGATAGCGGGGGCAGCGGCCGGGGCAGCGGCCTTGGCCACGCGCTTGCGGGGGGTGCGGGCGGCCGGGGCGTCCGGGGCGGCCGGCACCGCCTCGACAGCGACGGCCGGCTC
>JAOPVO010000006.1 GCA_025966155.1 Pseudonocardiales bacterium | reverse complement strand
TGGGGCAGCTGACCACGCTCTCCGGAACGCTGCAATCGGCGGATCGGGTCGCCCGCATCGCCCCCGTCCTGCTGGGGGCCGATGCGCCGCAGCGGGTGTTCATCGGGTTCCAGAACGACGCCGAGGCGCGCGGGACCGGCGGCCTGCCCGGCGCCTTCGCCATCGTCGTCGTGGACAAAGGCCGGTTCACCTTCACCAACTTCGAGAACGACAACTTCCTCAACGGCACCAAGACCGGCGTCGATCTGGGCCGGGACTTCAGCCTGGCCTACGCGCCCATGCAGCCGGCCTCGATGTACGTCAACACCAACATAAGCGCCCACTTCCCCTATGCGGCCAAACTCTGGGCGGCCATGTGGCAGGCCAAGACGGGTGAGCAGGTCGACGCGGCCATAGCCGTCGACCCCACCGCGCTCAGCTACTTGCTTCGCGCAACCGGCCCGACCCAACTTGCCGATGGCACTACACTCACCGCCGACGACGTCGTCCAACTCACCCAGAGCTCCGCCTATATCCGATTCGGGGACGATCAAGAGGCGCGCAAACAGTTCCTGACCGATGTCGCCCGCGCGGCCAGTGAGCACCTGCTCGACCCGGGCACCGACGAGACCGCCCTGCTCAAGCAGGCCGGCAAGGCGGGCAGCGAGCGCCGTCTGCTGATCTGGAGCAGGGACCCCTCCGTCGAGCTCGAGCTGGCCAGCACCTCGTTCTCGGGCACAATCCCAGTGACATCCGATCCGTACTCCGGGTTCACCATCAACAATGCCGGCGGCAACAAGCTGGACTACTACCTGGACCGGGCGGTGTCCTGGTCGGCCAGCGGCTGCGGGCCGACTCGCACCGTGACCGCGACGATCGTCCTCACGAACAACGCGCCGACGTCTGGACTCACCAACTACGTCGCCGGGCGCCTGGACCGGCCCGCGTATCCGGTGCACCCAGGCGACAACGTGGAGCTGGTGAGCTACTACGCCACATCCGGGGCCAGCTTGACGGCCGCAACCGTCGACGGGGTTGCTGTCCCGGCACCGAGCATCCTCCGTGAAGAGGGGCATCCGCTCTTCCGATTCGGCGTCGAGCTGCCCGTGGGACAAGCCCGCATCGTGACGCTGACGATCGAGGAGCCCAACACCGGTGAGCCGCTCACGGTGCTGCGCCAGCCACTCGTTCGCCCGCTAACGGTCGACGTTGACCACCCTTCCTGTCCGTAGCCGGGTCGTCGACACGACGACCCGCGACCCGGCCCTGGACGCCCTGCGGGGCTGGTGCATCGTCAGCATGGCCACCGCGCACCTGGCGCTCGGGTCGACGTGGTGGTCGGTCATGCACTGGGCCGGCTGGATCAACGGCGCCGTCGGCTTCGTCCTCCTCTCCGGCCTCGTGGTGGGGATGACGCAGCGGCGCGCCGTCACGCGGGGCGGCCTGCCGGTGGCCTACCGCAAGACGTCGCGGCGGGCATTCCTGCTCTTCGCGATACATTGCGAGCTGTGTCTGCTGGCCCTCACCATCTCGGCCGCGGTGCCGGCGCAATCGGGTCGGCTGCCGTCCGCAGCAGCAGAAGGCGGCTGGGCCGCGGCCGTGGTGAAGGTCGTGACACTGCGCATCAATCCCCCGACGGCGTCGATCCTTGGCCTCTACGTCGTCATGACCCTCATCGGGATGGTCGCGGTCTACTTCTTGGCGCGCGGACGGCCGTTGCTGGCGCTGGGTTGCAGCGCGCTGATCTACGCGTCGGCGTGGGTGTTGCCGGGAGCGACGACATTCCCGGAGCGGGCCTTCGTGCCGGGATACGTCAACTGGGCCACCTGGCAGGGCCTGTTCGTCGTCGCGATGGTCTTGGGCTGGTATTGGCAGGACGCCCGCGTGGCGCGCATCCTCTCGAGCCGCGACTGGCTGGGCGCGGCATTCGCCGTGTCGGTCGGTCTCGCGGTCCTCGGCCATGCCGATGTCCGACGTGGCGCCTTCACCGAGTCCGGCGTGGAGGATCAGGTTCGGTGGGTGTTCGCCAACGGCAAGCTCGGGCCCGGCACGATCGTGTTTGCCTTCGCCGCCGCGCTGGCCCTGTACCGCGGCTTCCAATGGGCAGCGCGGCTCGCTCCTGTTGGCACGCTGCTCGTTCCGCTGAGGATGTTGGGCCGGCGCAGCCTAGATAGCTACATCATCATTGCGGTGGCGTCGCTGTGCCTGCCGGCGATCTTCAGCAATCGCCCAGATGCGGCGGCCGGGGCGCTGCTGGCCCTGGGAGCCCTCGTTCTCTGCCTTGGCTGGTCGGTGCTCCGACAATATGGGAACCGTAAGGAAGCGAGCCTTTTTCCCTCAGGCCAGGCACAGCCGGCGCACGGCGCGCCTCGACAACCTTGATCCCATGAGCGCGAAATCGATGATCCGCCGGTCTGCCGGGGCGCTGCTGGCCATGTACACCGTGGTGGTCGCCAAGCTGACCCTGCAGCCGGCCGCCGCCGAGGAGCGCGCCTTCGGCCTGCTCGACCGCGTCATGAGCCACCTATCCAGCGGCCGGCTCGACTGGACCGAGACCGAGCTGCTGGCCAACATCGCGCTCTTCATCCCAGCTGGGTTCCTGCTGGCCGTGGTTCTCGGGCGGGTATGGGCCAGCGTCCTTCTCTGTCTCACGGCGTCGATCTGCATCGAGCTCGCTCAGTACCGCTACCTGCCGACCCGCGTTCCCACGATGGACGACGTCCAGCGCAACACGATCGGAGGGGCCATCGGCGCCGTGGTGGCCTGGCCAGCCGCCCACGCCCTGCGCACCCAGCGTCGCGCCGGCGCGCTCGCCCAGCCGGCGTGGCCGGTCAGCGCCGGAATGCTGCGCTAGTTATCCGTGTGGTGCTATGCCCTACGGGCCGCTGCGCGCTCGGCGGCGCGGGTGCGCGCCTCGACGAACTTCGTGGCCTGGCCGTCGAGCTGGCTCATGAAGATCGCCAGCTCCTCTCGGGCCCGCTCGCCCTCGCCGCTGACGTCGGTGCGTTCGAACACCTTCCAGTACTTCAGGATCGGCTGGATGACCTCGTCGTGATGCAGGCGCAGGTCGTAGATCCCGGCCTTGGCGATCGTGACCGAGTTGCGCATGAAGTCGCTCATCCCCGCACCGGGCA
>JAOPVO010000005.1 GCA_025966155.1 Pseudonocardiales bacterium | reverse complement strand
GGCGGCGTCAGTGCGCTGTTCCTGATCCGCCCCGCCATCGCCGCAGTCGGGCTGGCCGTCTTCGGCCTCGCCATCTGCGGCGCGGTCAACCCGATTTACGACGGTGTCTATGACATCCGCGATACCGCCCTGGGCCAGACGATCAAGGACATCGACGAGCAGGACCCGGGCAATTGGGTGAATGTCGGCCCGATCTACAACACGGCGGTTCTGGCCGAGTCCGACGTCGTCCACCTCTCCGGGGTCTACGGCTACCCCGATGAGCGGCTCTGGAGCTGGCTCGATCCCACTGGTGCGCAGGTTGGGGTCTGGAACCGATACGCCTACGTGCTGTTCGTGAGCGACGACACCATCCCGACCACGATCTCCTCGCCGTCCCCGGATGTCGTCACGGTGTCCTTCGATCCATGCGCGCCGGTCATGCAGGAGCACGTGCAGTACGCACTCAGCAACGCGCCGATGGCGTCCAGCTGCGTGGCCTTGGAGCGGACCGTCATGCAGGGCGCAATGGAGTACTACATCTACCGGCTCGACTGATCTCGCCCCCGCCTCGTCAGAGCGCGCGCAGATCCTGCGGGGAGTAGCGCGGCCCGAAACGGGGCTTGCGAACCCCCGACAGCTCAATGAGGCGCACCACCCGCTGTCGGTGCCCGGCCCACGGCGCGAGCACCTCCAGCATCCGGGCGTCGTCCCCGCGCGCGTCCCCGGTGAGGGCATAGACGACGAGATCATGCAGGTGGTAGTCCCCGACACTGACTGCGTCGGGGTGCCCGAACGCGCGTTGCGCCGTCTCGGCCGCCGTCCAGATCCCCACGCCGGGCAGCACGCGCAGGCGCGCGAGCGCGTCGGCCAACGGCAGGTCGACGCACTGCTCCATGCGGCCAGCGACGGTCGCCGCAGCGCGGATCGGGCGCTGGCGCTGCAGATCGACGCCGAGCCGATGCCAGTCCCACGTCGGCACGGCCAGCAAGCCGGCGGCATCGGGCATGACCCGCATGCCCTCCGGCGCCGGCCCGGGGGCCGGCTCGCCGTGCCAGAGCAACAGCCCGCGCCATGCTCGGTGGGCCTCGCCGCCGGTCACGCGCTGCTCCAGCACCGCCGGGATCAGGGCATCGAGCACCAGCCGGGTGCGCGGCAGGCGAATCCCCGGGTGGCTTCGGCGCGTTCGGTGCAGGAGCGGATGCGCCGAGCAATCGAAGCCGCCCTCGTCGTCGTCGAGGCCCAGCAGTGCGGGGACCCCGTCGAGCGCCCACTGCGCGCCGGCTCCCCACGCGGTCGCCTCGACCACCCCTGGGGGCCCCTGCCGCAGGGCGAGCGTCGCCGGGCCGAGAGGCGTGCGGCATACGCGCCAGAACACCCCGTCCACAAGGCGGTGCGCGGGGTCGCCGGACCCGCGTCGGAGCGGCATGAGGGTCCGCGCGATGTCGATTGGCCGGCTGGCGTCGATCCGGCGAGTCGGCATCGGATCAGTCTGCCGCTTGCCACCGACAACCGCCGCCGCGGTTAGTCAGAAGGCGGCGCACGGTAGGGGCGGTCAGGCGTCGGGGGCGCTGAAGCGCAGGGCGCCATCGGGGATCGACGCGTCGGGCCACACCCGTGCTCCGTGCAGAAGCTCATTTGCCGCGCCGATCCGCACCCGATCGCCGATCACCGCATCCTGGATCACCGATCCGCTGCCGATGACCGCATCGCGCCCGATGATCGACCGCCGAACCACCGCGCCGGCCAGCACCACCGCGCCATCGAAGAGGACCGCGCCATCCACCACCGCTCCGGCCTCGACCCGCGCGCCCGCCCCGATCGTCGAACCGCCGCTGACGGTGGCGTCAGCATCAACCACCGCGCCGGGAAGGATCAACCGCCGCCCCACTGGCCCCGGCAGCGCGGCCGATGGCGCGATGCCCCTGACGAGGTCGGCGGAGCCGGCGACGAAGTCCGCCGGAGTGCCCAGATCACGCCAGTACGAGGAATCTATGTGGCCGAAGACCCTGGCTCCGGCGGCCAGCAGCGCTGGGAACGTCTCGCGCTCGACCGACACCGGCCGACCGGCGGGGATGGCCTCCAGAACCGGCCGGCGGAAAACATAGGCGCCTGCGTTGATCTGGTCCGTCACCGGGTTGGCCTGCTTCTCGAGGAAGGCCGTCACCCGACCGTCAGGACGGGTCGGCACACAGCCGAAGGCCCGGGGATCGGCAACCCGGGTGAGGTACAGCGTGACATCCGCGGAGTTCTCCTCGTGCCGCGCGAGCAACTCCCGCAGATCGACACCGGACAGCACGTCGCCGTTGAACACCAGCGCCGTGTCGCCATGCAGATACGGGGCGACATGGCGGATGCCGCCGCCCGTGCCCAGCGGCTCGGTCTCGACGACGTAGTCGATGGACAGCCCGAACGCGGAGCCGTCGCCGAAGTACTCGGAGAACACCTCGGCGCGGTAGGACGTCCCGAGGATCACGTGCTCTATCCCGGCGGCGCGGATCCGCGACAGCAGATGGGTCAGGAACGGCACGCCGGCGATCGGGAGCATGGGCTTGGGCGCGGAGAGCGTGAGCGGGCGCAGGCGGGTTCCCTTGCCGCCCACGAGAATGACGGCGTCGATGTCGCTCATGAGGGCCCCTTACCTGCTCGGCGGCGTCGAGTCCGCGCCCCGCTGCGGTTCACGGGATGCGGTACGGGCAGACACGGCCCGTGACACCGCCGACCGTAGGGCCAGGCCGCACCGCAGCGCCAGCCGAAGGGGCAGCCACCGCGCTCCGCTGTAGCGGCGGGACAGATACCGCCAGGCGCTTCGGTGATGCTCGGCGAGCATGGATTCCGGACGATGGCGGGTGGCGTGCCCGCCGATGTGTGTCACCTCGGCCGCAGGAACGTAGACGTTGAGCCAACCGGCGTGGCCCAGCCGCGCGCCCAAGTCGGTGTCCTCGAAGTACATGAAGTAGCCCGGATCGAAACCGTCGATGGCCATGAAGGCCGCCCTGCGGACCAGCAGGCAGGCGCCCGACAGCCACCCCACCGCTTCCTCGCTGCGCGCGCTGCGCTGGCGCCGGTAACGGGCGGTCCACGGATTGCCGGGCCACCACCACCCGAACAATGCGTGCCCGATGCCCGTGCCGAGCGCCGGCAGCTCACGCGCCGAGGGGTAGACGTCGCCGTCGGAGGTGCGGATCAGCGGGCCCAGGGTGGCCGCTCTCGGCCATCGATCGGCGGCGGCCAGCAGTGCATCCAGCGATCCCGGGGCCCAGGTCACGTCCGGGTTGGCGATGATCAGCCATTCCGCCTGCGTGAGCGCGGCCGCCGCGTTGGCCGCACGGCCGTAGCCCAGGTTCGCCCCGGTCGCGTGCAGCCGGACCTCGGGCCGCGTACGCGCCGCCAGCTGCGGCGCCCCGTCGGTTGAGCCATTGTCGGCCAGGATCACGTCGTAGCTGTGCGTCGTGGCCTGGGCGAGAGTGGTGAGGAACTGCTCGAGGGTCTCGCCTGGGGAGTATGTGACGGCGATGACCGTCACGTCGGGCTCGGTCACGGGGCGCTCGGTCACGGGGCGCGCGGTCACGTCAGGCCCGGTCACCTCAGGCCCGGTCATGCGGCGCTGCGGAAGGCGCTCATCGCGCGGTCGTAGGCGCCGCGGTGCGCCTGCGCCGACGCGTCCCAGGTGAACAGCTGGGCGCGCTGCTGGGCGCTACGGCTCAGCTCGCTGCGGCGCCCTGGGTCGTCCAGCAGAAGGGTCAGCGCCGACCCGATCGACGCGGCATCGACGCCGCAGTACTCCACCGCGTCGCCGCCCACCTCGGGCAACGCGAGCCGCCGGGTAGTCATGACCGCCGCCCCGCACGCCATGGCCTCGAGGACCGGCAATCCGAAGCCCTCGCCCAGGCTGGGGTACGCAACGGCCACGGCTCCCCCGAGATAGCCGGCGAGGTTCTCCAGCGGGAGGTACCCCGGACGCAGGATCCGCACGTTCAGCGGCGCGGCGGCAATGGCCGCGTCCAGCGCCTGGTCCCATCCGGAGCCGCCGGCGAGCACCAGGGCCGGCGGGTCGACGCGGGCGGCACACGCCTGGACGTAGCCCGCCACCAGCTCGGTCAGGTTCTTGCGCGGCTCGAGCGTGCCCAGGAAGGCGATGTACTGAGCGTCGGGTTCAAGTCCGAGCACTGTCCGCGCCGCTGCGGATTGCGCGCTCGAGGGAGGCTGGAATACCTGCGGATCCACGCCGTGGTACGCCACGCATAGGGCGCCGGGGTCCGCGCCCGCCACCCGCACCAACTCCTCCGCCGTGGCCCGGGAGGGCACGATGCCAATGTCGGCCCGGCGCAGCGCGAGCCGCGTGGCCGATCGGAAGAACAGGCGCTTGAGCCGCCCGTGCAGAAGCGGATCGGTGAAGAACGTCGCGTCGTGGAGGGTCACGGCCGTGGCGACCCGGGCCACCAGCGGCTGGGTGTAATGCGGGGAGTGCAGCACATCGGGGCGGTGACGGCGGGCAAGGGCCGGCAGCCCGGTCTGCTCCCAGAGCATCCGGCCGGGGCGCCCAGGCGCCATCCGCGCTGCGATGGGCTCGCCGCCCAATCCGCCGTAGTGCTCGACGTCCTCGGGCCGGCAGACGACTGCCACATCCAGGTCGGTGCGCACCAGAGCCGGAACCAGGCTGTCGACGTACCGACCGACGCCGCCTCGATCGGGCGGGACCGCTGTGGCATCCAGCAGAACCCGTACGGCGGAAGTCGGCACGGGAGCGAAGCCTAGCCGCGGCCGTCGGCAAGGTCTGCGTACAGCGCCCAGAGCCGACGGGCGCAGTCGTCCCAGTCGAAGGCGCGCGACCGCACAAGCCCGGCCGCCGCCATCGACGCGCGCAGGTCCTCGTCCCCGACCACCGTGGCCAGCACGTCCGCCAGCGCCGCGGCGTCCTCCCGGGGGGAGACCGCGGCTGCCCCCCCGCCGACCTCCACCAGGGCAGCGTCGTCGGAGGTCACCACCGGCACGCCGGCCGCCATCGCCTCAAGCACCGGCAGGCCGAACCCCTCGGCCCGGCTGGGCATGACCAGCGCCTGTGCGCCGGCGAGGACCCCGGCGAGCACGGCATCGGGCACTCGGCCCAGCTCGATGACCCGGTTGGGCGCAAGGCCGAGCGCCCGGGCTGACGCCTGGACGTCCACCGCGCCCCACCCCGCCTGACCGACGACGACCAGCGGGATGTCCGGCGCGCCTGGCTCGGCCAGCGCCGCCAGCAGCACATCGAGTCCCTTGCGCGGCTCCAGCGTCGCAAGCGACAGCAGGTATCGCTGCGGCAGTCCGACGGGCGCCGCCGCCGTGGCGTCGGGCCGCGCCAGTGCTGCTGTGATGCCTTGGCCGATGACGTGAACCCGGTCAGCAGCCAACTGCGGCAGCGCCTCGGCCAGCGCAGCGGCGACGGCCCGCGTCGGAACCACCACGGCATCAGCCTCGCGTGCGATCGCCGCGCCCATGGTCCGGTGCCAGGCCGCGCCATGGGGCGTCAGTGTCTGCGGGTGCGTCCAGGGAACCGCATCGTGGATGGTGACGACCAGCGGCCGGGACCGGCGCGGCGGCACCAACAGGGTGGGCGCGTGCACGACGTCCGCCCCACGCGGGCCCGGGCCGAGTCGGTGGGAGTACGCCAGCGCCAGCGGTCGGCGCGCGAGTACCGCTCGGCGCGGCCCGCCTACCCCCGCCACGGCTGCGGGGACGGTACTGCGGTGCCAGGCGCAGAAGCCGGATACTGCGTCGCCGGGGCCGGCCGTTCGCGCAAGGGCAGCAGCTAGCCCGAGGCTGTATCGCCCCGTACCGCCGGGAACGGGCGCCAGAGCCTGCTCAACGAGCACCGAGACGCGCACCCGCCAAGGCTATCGGCTCCGCCCAGCCGCACTGGCGCTCAGCCGACCAAGCGCACAGCAACCGTGGCCGGGTCGGGCAGTCCGTATGGGGTGGCGGTGTGCAGCAGCCATCCGCTCCAGCCCGCTCCGCTGAGGACATGGATCTCCGTGCGGCCGGTTGCGGTGCCGGCGAGCGACACCTGCAGCAGGTCCAGCGTCCCATCGCCGTCGTACCGGCCCAGGCTGAATTGCTGGGCCGGCGAGGCCGTGTAGCCGATCGGCAGCGCCGCATGAGCCGAGTAGGCCGCATAGCCCGAGGCGCTCGTGACTGTGTGCAGCTCAGTGCGCCCGGATCCCGTGGCGTACCGCTCGATCGCCGTGAGGTCGCCGGAGCCGGCCGCATCGCCGACCAGATACGTGACGCGAGCGGGATCGCCAGGGACCATCGCAGTGGCCGAGTGCACAACCCATGACTGGTAGCCGCTCGCGCGCGACAGCACGTGCACCTCGACTCGGCCGCTCCCGGTGCCGACTGTATTGATCAGGTACAAGTTGGGCGCCTGGTCGCCGCCGGCGCCAGCCAGCTGGACCTGCCAGGCCGCGGGCGTCAGTGCATACGACGGCGTGGCGATGTGGGCGGCCCAGGAGGCGTAGTTGCTGGCCTGGGACATGACGTGCACCTCGACCCGCCCCGATGCGGTGCCCGCCAGGTGGATGGCATAGAGGTCCCTGGCCCCTGGGGCCGTGTACGCGCCGAACTGGAACACCCAGGACCCGGGGTCGGGCACCACCCCGAGCGCCGTGGCCGCGTGCACGGTATAGCCCTGATAGCCCGAGCCGCGGCTCAGCGCGTGCACCTCGACTCTTCCGCTTCCCGTGCCGGTGGCTGCGACGATGAACAGGTCGGGCGAGCCGGGGGCAGCCGCCGGCGGCTGGGTCTCCGATGCGGCCGAGGCGAAGTCGACGACGTTGTACCACCGGCCGTCGTCGGTGGTGGCCACTCCCAGGCCGAAGGATCGGAAGGACGCCGTGAGCAGCAGGGCGTTGTGGGCCGGCGAGTCGATATAGGCCTGCAGCCAGGCCTGGGCGCTCGGGTTGGTGTTGTACTGCACGATCTCGCCGGCGTAGCAGTGCCGCAGCCCGCCCTCGTTCGCCAGTTGCACGACGCACGACTGCGCCTGGCTCTGCAATGAGGCGGACACAGCCAGGGGCACCAAGCCGTTCGCCTGGCGGTAGCTATTGATTGCTGAGGCGAGCTCGGCGACGCCCTCGCTGCGCAGAACCGGCGCCGCCGACGCGGACGGCGCCGGGACGAGCACCGTGAGAGCCATGGCCGCGACGGCGATCAGCGCTAGACACCTACGCACGGCTGATTTTGTACGAGCGAGGTGCACTGAGAGTAGCTGCTTCATAACGCTAAGTATCGCGAATATGGCCCTCAGCGCAAGCGCTGGCAATCAGGCGGTCGAGTCGGGCAGCTCCGGAATGGAGCCGGTCAGATCGGCGGGCTCGACGGCTTGGTGAATGGCCAGTGCGCGCGTCAGTGTGGCAAAGCGGTATTCGAGGTCGCGCTGACGGAAATACAGCCCAGCCGAAGTAAAGACGAACGTGATGATCAAGCCGTAGAGGACCAGATCGGTCCCTCGCTGGACCCCGACGGCGTCGGCCGCCTTCTGGGTGATGTCGGGCACCGCAACCGACACGATCGCCAGCGCCCCGACGGCGAACAGCAGGAGCCGCCCACCGGCGCGCAGGCCGACGTTCTCGCGGTGCCGCAGCGCCCACAGGGCCGCCGCGACGATCGCCACAACGAGGATCGCCTTAATCACGCTCATCGACCGGCCCTCCGCGAGAACAGCTGGTGCAGCCACACATCCATCGCGATATTCACCGAGTTGATGGACTTCTGGCCCTTCTTCATCGAGTAGGCGGTGTACAGGACGGTGACCGGCACCTCCCGGTAACGCAACCCGCTGCGCTTGAGCACATCCAGCAGTTCGCTGGCGTGCGCCATCCCGCGCAGCTTGAGGCGGATCTGCTGCGCGAAGGCCCGATTGAAGGCGCGCAAACCGCAGTGGGCGTCGGTCAGGCTGACGCCGGACGTCATCGACTCGAACCGCCGCCCGGCCTGGAGAAGCAGTCGACGGCTGCGCGGGATCCCCTGTGCCTCGCCCGATTCGATGAAGCGCGACCCAAGTGCGACGTCGATCTCCCCGGTCCGCAGCAACGCGACCATGGCCGCCGCGTCATGCACCTGGTGCTGGCCGTCGGCGTCGAAGGTCACGAAGTACGTCGCACCGGGCTGAGCCAGGGCGTACGCCAGACCCGTCTCCATTGCCGCCCCCGCCCCGAGATTGACCGCGTGGCGGACCAGCACGGCACCCGCCTTCATGATCTCCGCGGCCGATCCATCCTCGGATCCGTCGTCGACGGCAACGACGTTGCTGAAGGTCTTGCGCAGCTCCGTGAGCACCCCCTGCACCACTGCCGCCTCGTTGTGAACCGGCACAACTACCCATGTGTCGGCGTTTCCGGGAGGGACATCAGGGTCAGCCACTGGCGTAGTCTAAGGCCTGTTCACGGCAAATCCTGGGATGGAGGAACGGCTATCGGCGTGGCCGGATCCCCTCCCGCCGACCAGGGGCCGACCGTCGATCCGCTACTGGTCAGGGCCGCCGATCCGACACGCGACCTCCCTCGCGAGACGACGTCAGCCGCCTCGACCGGGGTGGTCGGATTGGGCGTCATCGCCCTGGGCCTCGGCGCATACCTGTACTTGGCGCTTGCCGCGCGGGCTATGGACGTCTCTCACTTCGCCCGGCTCTCGGTTGTCGTCACGGCCGTGCTCACCTTCGGCCCTGGCTTGTTCCTGCCCATCGAGCAGGAGACCGCACGGGGGCTCGCGCATCGCATAGCCACCTCCACATCAGGGCGCCTCCTCGTTCGCAAGGCGTCCGAGATGGGGGTGGTGTTCGCCTGTGTCGCGACCGTCGCCCTCGTCGCAGCGGGATTGGTGGGTGTGGACCAGCTGCTGGACGGCGATACCGCGCTGCTCATTGCCCTGGGGTTCGGCGTGGCCGCGCTGCTGCCGGCCTACCTCTCGCGCGGCATCCTGGCCGGCTCGGGCCACACGACCCGGTATGCCGTGCAGCTGGGCCTCGACGGCCTGCTGCGGACGCTCGGCGCCGGCGGGCTGGTGGCCGCCGACGTGCACACCCCTTGGGTATTCGCCGCCGTGCTCACGGCCGCACCGATGATCGCCGTGTCGGTGAGCATGATCGGGCTGCGCGCCGAGCAGGTGTACGGCACTGGACCAGATGAGCCCATCAGCCGCCGGGAGCTGGCGCCGGCGCTCGGCTACCTGGTCGGCGCCAGCCTGTCGATGCAGGTCCTGGCGAACTCCGGGCCCATCGCGGTGAAATTGCTGTCCGACGCGACGCAGTCCGCGCAGGCGGGGCGATTCCTCGCCGCCTTGGTGCTTGCCCGCTCGCCGCTGTTCGTCGTCGCAGCGCTCCAAGCGACCCTGGTGCCCGCGTGGGCTGCGCAAATCGCCCAAGGCGACGTCGACGGCGTGCGGCGCCGAGTCTGGAAGGTCGCCGCGGCCATGGGAGCCCTGGCGCTTCTCCTGGGTCCGGCTGGGGCCCTCGGCGGACCGTTCGCCCTGCGGATCATCTACGGAGCCGACTATGTGCTGGACAGGCACATCATCGTCCTGCTGCTGACCGGGACCGGGCTGTTCTGCATCGCGGTCATCGTCGGGCTGGCACTTATCGCCCTGCGTCGCCCGGCCGTGCTGTGCACCGGCTGGGCCTTGGGCGTCCTGGTGTTCGCCGCGCTATGCCTGCCCCCCTACGATCCGGACAACCGCGTCGCAGTAGCGCTGATCGCGGGCGCTCTCACGAGCCTGACCTGGTTCGGAATCGCTGTGGAAAGGGGTACCCGCCAATGACGCCGACGGTGTCGATCATCGTGTTGGCATGGGGACCCGAGCCGCTGCTGGGCGAATGCGTCCGCTCGGCATTGGCGTCCGAGGGAGTCGATGTCGACGTCGTGATCGTCGACAATGGCGCCGACGCCGACCATGTCGCCGCGGTGGCGGGCCTGCCCGGCGTGCATCTAGTGACCCCGTCGGCGAACCTCGGGTTCGCGGGCGGGTGCAACCTCGGCGCGAGGATGGCCACGGGCGACACGCTGCTGTTCCTCAACTCCGACGCCAAGCTCGATCCGCAAGCAGCCCAGAGACTCGACCGCTCCCTGGTGGACGACATTGGGCTCGTGATGGCATCGGTGCGGCTGTGGAACGAGCCTGATGTCATGAACACCAGCGGGAATCCCTGGCACTACCTGGGCTTCGTGTGGGCCGGCGGACTCAATCAGAGCGCAAGCGATCACGATCGCGACCACGACGTGACCTGCGCAAGCGGCGCCACGATGGCGATGCGGCGTCACCAATGGCAGGCGCTAGGTGGATTCGACGACTCGTACTTCGCCTATCACGAGGATGCCGAACTCAGCCTGCGCGTATGGCAGTCCGGCCTGCGCGTCCGATTCATAGCCGACGCCGTCAGCTACCACCACTACGAGTTCTCGCGGAACCCGAACAAGCAGTACCTGCTCGAGCGCAATCGGATCATGAGCCTGCTCACGCACTACGAGGGGCGCACGCTGGCAGTTGTCCTGCCGATGCTCGTGCTCGTCGAGCTTGGCATCCTCGCCGTAGCCGCCAAGCAGGGATGGGTGCGAAGCAAGATCCGGGGCTACGGCTGGCTCATTCGCAATCGCTCAACCTGGCTGGCACGGCGCCGAGCAGTTCAGGCGGCGCGCAGCGTTCCCGACAGTGTCGTGCGGCACCGGTTCGCATCGACCATCGACGCCGAGATGCTCGGGGACTTCCCCGGCCTGCGCGCGGTCAACGCCGTCCTCAGGACGTACTGGCGGCTGGCGTCCCGCTTGCTCGCGCGGTGATGATGAAGCCGTAGGCGAAGACCGACGGCCGCAGATTCCCGATCCAGTGCGCCGCAGCCAGCAGCGGGCGCCAGCCCACGATCGGCACGGGAACTGACGCCGTGAGGTCGGTGACCTCGAGGCCCGCCTCGGCGAGCATGTGCCGGACCGTCTTCGCGGTGTAGAAGCGCAGGTGCGTGCGATCGAGGATGCCGCGCTCGGTGTACCGGAAGCGCCCGAACAGGAACCCCACGCGCATGGCCCAGTTCGCGACGTTGGGGATGCTGATGATGACTGAGCCGCCATCGGCCAAGCGCGGCGTCAGCCGCGCGAGCACGGCAACGGGATCGGATAGGTGCTCCAGCGTGTCGCCGAAGACCATGCCGTCGTACGCATCGGCCAGCCCGTCGAGGTCCATGGTCGACAGGTCGCCAGTGAGCACAGTGCGGCAGATCGCGCGGGCCTGCTCGGCGGCGATCGGGTCGAGCTCGGCGCCGTCGACGACGTAGCCATCGTCGACCATGACCTCGGCGAAGTACCCGCTCGAGCAACCGCCCTCGAACACCGTGCCACCAGGGCGAACTGCGCGGCGCACGGCCTCGGCCAGCAGCCAATGGCCGCGGTACGGGGTGGTCCGGAGGTCGACGTAAGAATGGTCCGCAGTCACGAGCGATGACTCTAAGGCACCGCGGAGACGATCACGCCCGGCTGGCCGAGTGCACGGAAGGGTCAGGTAAGCAGCCCAATAGTTGAATTACGCCAATCAAGAGCCCCGGCGCCGGTGGCGATATGCGCGATCCACTCGCCGTAGCGATAGGCCGAGCCCATCACGTGCAACTCCGTGCGGCCGGAGCCGCCGGCGAACTGCGCGAGCAGCAGATCGGGCCGCCCGTCGCCGTCCCACTGCACCAGACTGAACCTCGCCGCAGGGTCCGGAGTGGGCCCCATCGGCAGGACGACGTGTGCCGTGAAGTCGGTGTAGTTCGAGGCCCGCGACAGCACGTGCAACTCCGAGCGCCCGGATGAGGTGCCGTACCGGGCGATAGCGACCAGATCGCCGAGTCCTCCCGGATCGCCGATCAGATAGGTGAATTGGTCGTTGGGCGTCGACGAGTACAGGGTTGCCGCATGCAGCGCCCACGTCTGGTACCTGCTCGCGGCGCTGAGCACATGCACCTCGACACGCCCGGTGTCGCTGCCCTGGGTCTTGATCAGATACAGGTTGGCCGCGTTGTCCCCGTTGAAGCTGGCGAGGCGCACCTGCCAGTTCGCGGGGTCGATGACGCCTAGGGGCGTGGCGATGTGAGCCACCCAGGTCCGATAGCCGCTGATCTCGGAAAGAACGTGGACCTCAACTCGCCCTGAGCCCGTATTGGCCAAATGGATAGCGAAAAGATCATGGCCGCCTAGACCCGATAACGGCGCAAAGACAAACTGCCAGGCCTCAGGATCCGGTATCACGGGCAGCGCGGTCGCAATATGGCTGTTGTAGCCCTGGTATCCGCTTCCGCGGCTCAGTGTGTGCAGTTCCACGGAGCCGCTCGCAGTGTCGGTCGCCACTGTGTAGTACATGTCGCCGGTGGCGATGACGGGCGCGATGAGCGCCAGCCGCTGCAAGCTCAGCAGGTCACCGGCATAGCGATTCTGGTCTACGCGCCCGTTGATGCCCGGGACGATCCCATCGCTGCTGTACTGCCAGAAGAGCCATGTCGCCCATGGCGCAGGCGCGGCGGGAGTCACGCTCGTGTAGGACGCGAGCCATAGCGGGAACTGCCCCAACCGACTGTCAGGCGTCATCGCCCCGGTGATGAAATTGGGGGACGCGTAGAACAGCGGGGCGCGCCCGACCGCATTCGCCACGTACTGCAGCCACGTCACAGCCCAATTGCTGAGTGCCGCAGGCGCGAGCCCGCCGGTCTGCTCTAAATCGAGCACCGGGGGCAGGGTGCCCACCGGCGATGCTGTGCCGACCACACTGAGGAAATATTGGGCATCGGCAATCGGGCTATTGGCGGGATTCGCGAAGTGGTAGGCCCCGACCCCGAGACCGGCAGCCAACGCCGCGGCCCGGTCTGTGGCGAAGTAGGGATTCGTGTACGTGGTGCTCTCGGTGGCCTTCGTGAAGACGAACCGAATCCCCGAGGACGCCACAGCGGGCCAATTGATCTCCTGCCCGCTTGGGTGCTGGTAGCTCGCCACGTCGATACCGGCCGGTGCCGGCTCGGCTGCAGTTGGGGCCGACAGCGCGAAAGACGAGGCCAGCACAACGGCGACGGTGGCGGCCGCGAGGCCGGCGCTTCTGCGCTTTCGCCGCTTTCGTACAGAATCTGCCTTTAACCACATGGGCCGGGATACTAAGATGGCTGGTTTTGGATACCGGCCGACGCGCCGCACGAGGGTTGCTTCCGTCCCAGGATCACAACGCCGTGGGCGATACCCTCGCGTCATGACCGGCCGCGACATCACGGTCGTGGTGGTCACCTGGCGCGGCCGCGAGCACATCGCCCGCTGCCTTGATTCCCTGCGAGCCCAGACCCTGCCCCACCGCGTCCTCGTGATAGACAATGCCTCCGACGATGGGACGGCGGGGATTCTGGGCCGGTACCCCGAGGTGCGGGTCGTCCGGTTGCCGGCGAACGCCGGCTTCGCCGGCGGCGTGGCGACTGCGCTTAGTGCGGTATCCACCCCAAGAATCGCCCTCCTCAACGACGACGCCGATGCCGACCCGGCGTGGCTGGCCGAACTCGGCCGCGTTCTCGACGACGACCCCGGCCTCGTCGCGGTAACCAGTTGGATCCTGCTGCGCGACGGCCGAACCAACAGCCTGGGAGTGGCGCTGACGCCCGATGGCCATGGCTTCGACCTCGGCTTCGGCGAGCGCCCGGCGATCTCGCCCGAAGCGCGCGACGTCTTCGGGTTCTGCGGCGGCGCGGCCATGCTCAGGACCCAAGCGGTTGCCGCCGTGGGCGGTTTCCCTGCCGAATTCTTTCTCTACTACGAGGACACCGACACGTCGTGGCGCCTGCGCCTTGCTGGGGGCCGGATCGGCGTCGTGCCGTCGGCGGTCGTCCATCACTCGCACGGCGCCAGCAGCGACGTCCGGAGCGCCGCGTTCGCCCAGTGGACCGAGGGCAACCGCCTGCGCATGCTCGCCCGGTGCGCGCCGGCCACCGTGGCCGGGCGGGCATTCGCCGCGCACCTCGCGGTCAGCGTGCGTCTCATGCTTCGCCGCGCCCGCCGAGGGACGCCAGCGGAGCACAACCTGCGCTCCGCGCTCAGGCTGCGGGTGTGGGCCACCGTTGTGGCCGAACTGCCTCGACTGGTCCGCGCCCGCCGGGCCCAGGGTGTGACCCGGGCGCAGCGACGGGCCGTTTGGGACCAATGGGCGGGAGCAACCTGATTAGTCCGGCATCCGTGAACGGACCAGGCGTGCGCCCTTGCGCGCGCCCCGGCGCACCACGTTCGTCACGCCGCCCTCGCTGAGCCGCTGCCGCGCATAGTAGACATTGCGCCGAATAACCGACCCCGCGACGTCGGCGGGCAGGATGGGCCGGCCGTCGTGGGTGGGCTCGAGGAAGACACCGGTCCGGTCAGCCGCCGGGACGGCATGGCGGCAGAAGTCGACCAGCGGCGCGAGCGCACGCTCCCACACGAATCGCTGGCGCACCGTCGCAATGCGCTCGCGGCACGACTCGGCGAAGTCGTCGTCGTAAAGCGCCCGCTCGAGCGCAGCGGTCAGCGCATCGATATCCCGTTCGGGGACCGACGTGCCGATCCCCTCGCTGTCGAGCATGTCGCCGAAGCTGTCGCCGCCGGTGGCCACGATCGGCAGCCCCGTCCAGAGGTAGTCCAGGATCCGGGTGCGGAACGAGAACGTCGTCTCCACGTGCTCGAAGTGCGTGCTCACGCCCACATCGGAGTCCATGAGGTAGTTCTGCCGATCGTCGTAGTCGACCCAGCCTTCGTTGAAGAACACGTGCCGACCGGTGAGCCCCAATGCGTCAGAGAGCATCCGAGTCTCGTAGGCCATCCGCATGTCCGGCACATCCGGGTTCGGGTGCTTCATACCAAGGAAGAACAGCCGCACATCCGGGTGCCGCTCGCGTAGGGCGTTGACCGCGTGAACGAGGGTCAGCGGGTCGAACCAGTTGTAGACCCCACCGGCCCAGATGATCACCTTGTCACTCACCGAGATCCCCGGGACCACCCCCTTGATGGCCGGGCGGGTACGCGTGGGCGGCTGCGCAGGAAGGCCGAAGGGGCAGATGTCGATCAGGGAACGCAGTGAGCTGTCCCGCTCGTAATTGGCGGGATTGATGCGCCCGAGGCCGGCGAGCTGGCCGAGCCAGAACTTGCGCTGCGCCTCGCTGGCGCAGATGAAGAAATCGGCGCGCAGCAGCTGGTTGTTCAGGACCGAGGTTGTGGAGGCGATGACCCGCGCACGGGTAATGGGGTCGTCATCCTCGACCTGCTCGAGCTGCTCGAGATGCATCGGGTCGTAGATATCGGCCACCACAATCTTGTCGGTGTCTGCGATCCACGGCGCGAAGTGCATGACGAACCCTTGGAACACCACGATGTCCGCCCAGTCGACGGCCGGGAACAGCCGCTCCGACGGGATCCGCTGGCACAGGAAGTCGGCGCTCTCGACAGTGCACGCCGATGTCGACACCAGGCGCACCTCGTGATCCATCGACAGCACAGAGGCAATGTTGAACGCGCGGATCGCCGGGCCGGCCATTCGGTCGGAGAGGATATCGGCGGTGATCACCAGGACCTTGCGCCGCGAACCCAGCGATGCCGCGATCGGGAAGGACTTCAGCGCGGCGCGGAAGGTCGCCAGATAGTGCGGGTCGTCGTGGATCGGCTCGAGGGCGTCCTCGAACAGGCGGGCCAGCGACGCATCTGCGTGGGTTCGCCGACTCTGGATCTCCGCACGCTGCGCCATAAGCTCGCCGAGGTGCTCGGCGATGTAGGCCAAGGCGAACGGGCCGGTCAGCGCCAGCTTGTCCACTTCGAGGGTCGGACTCTCGTCGCCGCCGTTGGTGCGCTGCAGGTCGAGCGCGGCGATGTCGGCTCCGCCAAGGGACATGGAGCGCGCGATGCTCAGCAGCAGACTGGGAGCCAGGACCGCATCCAGGGTGGAGCGCTCGTAGTTCTTCAGGATCGTCAGCAGCGCATTTCGCTCCAGGAGGTAGCGCTCGCGGTAGGACCCGAATTTGGAGATCGACGTGTGATGGCGGTGGAACGCAACCGACTCCGGCACATATCGGACGCGATGGCCCAGGAGGTTGAGCCGCCACCCGAGGTCCACATCCTCGTAGAACATGAAGTACTGCTCGTCGAAACCGCCGACCGCGGCGAAGACCGAAGCCCGCGCGATCATCGCGGCACCGGTGGGGAACAGCACATCCTTCGCGGCGAGGCCCACACCCGCGGCCGGGCGCTCGGCCTCCCGCTTGTAGCCCATCCCGTAGAAAGTCAGGCCACCGCCGACGTAGTCGATGCGCTCGCCGCTCCAGTCCAGGACCCGGCTGGCGACGCACGCGATGCCCCGGTCGTACGACATCGCCTCGATGGCGGCCCGGACCCAGTTGCGGTCGGGGCGCGCATCGGGGTTGATGAACGCGATGTACTCCCCACGGGCCTGCGCGGCGCCGAAGTTGCAGCCGCCCGCGAAGCCGGAGTTCACCGGCGACTCGATGACCCGGACGCCGGGGATCGCAGCGGCCCGGATGGTCTCGGCGCTCCCGTCGCCGGAGGCGTTGTCGACGCAGATGAGCTCTAGGCGCCCCACCGGCCAGTCCATATCGACTAGACCGCGCAGGCACTCGATGGCCTCCTGCGCGCCGCGGTAGTTGAGGACCACTACCGATACGACACCTTGGGCGAACGACGTTGACTGCATCTGAACTCGGTCCTCCATGGGTGGCATCAGCGGGCTATCGGCGCGGTGCTGGGCTTAGCGTCGAGTCCAGTCCATTTCCCGTTGAGCACGACGATGCCCCCGGACTCGCGCGGATAGCCCTCACCTACGTCGAACCGATAACAATGACGCAGGAAATCGAATACATGGGTTGTCGTGTAGTCCACAACGGAGGCGATCAGGTCGAAAGTGCCCCCCTGCAGCGGCAGCGCGGGGATCGCGAGGTCGACGCTGCCGTCACCCTCGATCCGCTCCGGCACATAGTCGCCGTCGCGGCTGTTGTGCGCCCACACATAGACGCCGTCGAGATTCTCGATGGCCAGCCCGAATACCGGCTTGTCGATCGGCCGCTCGCAATGGAAATGCAGCCGGATGGTGGCAGGGTCGCCGGTGCGCAGGAGATGCGTCTTGCGGCCTGCGGCGTCCAGCACCTCCACATCGGTCAGCTGAACCTCCCCGCTGCCCCACCGGCCGTCGACGATCACCGTCTCCCGGGCCTGGCCCTCGTCGCGGCGCTCGCGGTCGCGCTCCCGCTCGACGTGGCCGTCGTCGATGTAGTCGTCCACGATGCCCGTGGCATCGCCAACGCGCACAACCTCACCCTGGCGCAGCCAGACGGCCCGGTCGCACATCGAGCGCAACGAGCCCATGGCGTGGCTCACAATGACAACGGTGCGCCCCGCTCGCCGGAATTCGGCGAACTTCTCCATGCATTTCTCCTGGAATGTGGCATCGCCCACGGCGAGGACCTCGTCGACCAGAAGGATGTCCGGGTCCACGTTGATCGCCACCGCGAATCCCAGCCGCACATACATGCCCGAGGAGTAGTTCTTCACCGGCTGGTCGATGAATGTCTCGATACCGGAGAAGTCCACGATCTCATCGAACTTGGCGTCGATCTGCTTGCGGTTCATGCCGAGGATCGAGCCGTTGAGGTAGACGTTCTCGCGCCCCGAGAGCTCCGGATGGAAGCCCGACCCGAGTTCCAGGAGCGCGGCCAGGGATCCGTTGATCGCGACCGCTCCCTGATCCGGGCGCAGGATGCGCGCGATCACCTTGAGCAACGTCGACTTGCCGGAGCCGTTCTCGCCGATCAGCCCGAAGGTGGAACCGACCGGGATCTCGAAGCTCACGTCGCGCAGCGCCCAGAAATCCTCGTAGGAGGCCCGGCGGCCGCGCATGAGGGCGGCCTTGAGCGACTGGTTGCGCTCGGCATACATGCGGAACCGCTTGGAGACGTCGTTGACAGAGACCGCGATATCGCTCATCAGAGTTCCTCAGCCATAGCGCCCTCGAAGCGCTGGAAGATCGCGAAACCCAGCACGAGGACGACCACTGGCACGACGATCACGTAGAGAACGGTGGCAGTGGGCGGCATGCGGTTCTCGTAGATGAACGCCCTGAACACCTCGCTGAATCGCTCCATCGGGTTCATCCGGTAGATCGTCAGGATGTGCCAGCCCGGGTGGTCCCTCGCCTTGCCCTCGATGAGGGTGAGCGGATACACGATGGGCGTGGCGTAGAACCAGACTTGGACGAGGATGGAGATGAAGTGGCTCGTATCGCGGAAATAGACGTTGGCCACGGCGAGCATGAAGCCCAGCCCCAGCCCCAGCGTGGCGAGCAGGATCATCGCGATCACGATGCCGGGCAGGTAGAGCAGGGGCATGCCGCCGAAGATCAGCACGACGACAATCAACACCGATATCTCGATGGCGAAGGTAAATAGCCAACTAAGCGTCGAGGACACCACCAAGGTGTACCTCGGGAAGTACACCTTCTTGACCAGATTGCTGTTGCTGAGGATGGCGGCCATGCCGGACGTCATCACGTTCGTGAAGAAGATCCAGGGCAGGAGGGCGGCGGAGAGCCAGAGCGCGAAGACGTGGAGACCGGACGGGTGCGCCGGCCCGACATTGTTCTGGAGCACGAAGCCGAAGACCAGCGAGTAGATCGCCATCTGAGCCAGTGGGTTGACCAGCGACCAGGCCTGGCCCAGCGCCGTCCGCTTGTACTTCCCGGTGATCTCGCGCTTGGTGAGGTTGAGGAGCAGGTCCTGCGATGTCCGCAGTTCGCCGACGAGGCTCACGAAGCGGCGCCCTCGGGCAACGATTTGATCACGGCGTCGAGTTTAACGTCGCCCAGTGATCCGCCGGACCGAACGGGCCGCGCGCACGGACCGGCTGCGCTCGAATTGCGCCGCGAGGTCACGGGCCTGGTGAGCCTGCGCCTGGGCCTCGCGCTGCGCCTCCAGGGCCCTGTCCAGCTGAGCCCGCAGCGACTCCACCGTCGCCCGGTGGGCCTCGAGATCTGCCTGCGCCTGGACGCAGTTCGCCCCGCCGTGCACCGATGCGCCACCTGAGTCCACCTTGCGGCGAAGCGCGGCAAGCTCCTCGCGCACCAGGTCCAGCTCGCGGGCGATCGCCGTGGCCTGGGTCTGCGCATCCTGTGGCACGAACCGGGCCACGAACTGGTACGTGGTGGCTTCGATGTCCTCCCGGAGGGCGTCGATAAGATCGGGGGGGAAGTCCGCGGGATCCTGGGCCTGCTCGGTGCCGAACAGCGGGGCGTGGGTGCGCCGGAGCTCAACCACATCCATACCCGCGTCCTCGGCGAACTGCATCAGCGATTCGGTCGTGAAGAAGCGGGTGTGCGTCTCGTCGAGGATGCCCAGGCGGGTGTACTGGAACTTGCCCATCAACAGCGCGAGCCGCACATCCCCGTGCGCCACATTCGGCGTGGACACCAACACGCTGCCCCCCGGGGCCAGCAGGCGACGGGCCTGCCGCAGCAGAGCGAGCGGGTCGCGCAGGTGCTCCAGCACGTCGCCGAACACCACCACGTCGAACTGACGCTCGCCCAGTTCCGCGACCAGATCCAGGCTCTCGAGGTCGCCGACGACGACCCGCTCGAGCTTCGTGGCGGCCTCGGCCGCTGTCACCGGATTGATCTCGACGCCGCTGACCCGGCAGCCCAGCGCGATCAGGGTCTCCCCCAGGTAGCCCGTGTCGCACCCGACGTCGAGCACGTGCTTGTTGGAGCCGACCATCTCGACGATGTGCCGGTGGCTGGTGTCCGGTGCCTGCGCCAAATCGAGCTTGATGTCGTACTTGGAAAGCGGCACAGGTTGTCTCCTCACGACGCCCGAGGTGCAGGCGAGTCCATGCGCGCAGTCGGGCGCCCAATCGGCGCAACTATAGGGCTGCGGTCTCCCGGATTGCTGGCAGCGCCGTTTGCAGCGCAGTGCGCCACGTCGGCATCTCCGGCAGTCCCGCGGCGTCCCACTTGGCGTGGCTCAGCACGCTGTACGCCGGGCGCGGGGCCGGTCGCACGAAGTCCGCGCTGGTCGTCGGCAGTACCCGGGCGGGGTCGAGTCCGGCCGCCTCGAAAATGGCCTGCGTGAACCCGAACCACGTCGTGTCCTCGGTGTTCGTGCAGTGATAGAGGCCGCCGGCGGCGTCGGATTGCGCCAGCGCGACCAGGCCCCGGGCCAGATCCTGCGACCAGGTGGGCGATCCGCGCTGATCCTCCACGACGCTGACGGTGTCGCGCTCGCCGGCGAGCCG
>JAOPVO010000358.1 GCA_025966155.1 Pseudonocardiales bacterium | reverse complement strand
CGCGCAATCCGAGCGCCCGCCCCGCCCGCCGCAGGGCCAGCGGTCCCCGCGGCCACAGCCCGACCGCGACGCCAAGCGGGCGCCGTCGTCCGCGCCGCCGCCAGCCAATGGGGCGATGGCCGAGGCGCTGCGCCGGGCGGGCCTGGGCAAAGGCTGACCTTTCGGGCGCCGGCAAGTCCGCGGGCGAACCACCCTGGCCGTGCGCCGCCCGGGCGCCTACGATCCGACGATGGCCACCGATGCGACGCAGGTCACTGTCGACACTGCCGTCCCCGCGATTCCCGCCCCCCTGCCCGGCACGAACCTGGTTCAGGTCCGCGCCCGGGTCGATTCGCTCTCCGTCGCCCCGCCCGGCGCGACGATCTGGATCCAGCAGATCAACCTGCACGCGCAGTTCGGCCGGCAGATCGATCCCGCGCATGCCCATCAGCCGCGCGATATCGCTCGAAGCAACGGCTGCTGGACCGCGCCCTGGCCGTGGCAGGCCCGCGCCGCGGCTGCCTTCCAGGTGGTTCAGCCCGGTGCCTGGTCCCCGGGCATCGATGTCGAGCGGGGCCCGCAGCACCTGGGCCTGGAGGTCGTCCTCGAGTGGCAGGGCTCCGATGGGGAGTCCCACACCGAGTCCGTCACTGCATTCGCCGATGGCCAGCCATCGCTGGCTATCGATTGGCAGGCGCCGCGGGACTACTCATTCGACGTCGCCGTCGTCGATACCGGGGGCGACCGTCGGCTCGCCGTGACCCTGGTCTAGGGCTTCGGGCGGGGCGTCGGTCAGCGTGTACTGGAGCTGGACGGCGCCGGATCGAGCGTCGGGCGCTGGGCCGCCGGGACGAGCAGCAGAGCCGCGGCGACGCCGACAACGACAAGGCCGAGCAGCAATGCCGAGATCACCCAGTGCGGCACGGCGAGAGGGGATCGTGGGCTCGCGCGATGCTGGTGGGCTCCGGGCACGGGCGCAACTGTAAGCCCGAGGTGTGGCTGGATCAGCCGGTGCGGCCCAGCAGGGCCTCGAGCTCGGCGTCCATATCGATGAACTCGGCCTCGGTCCCGAACGGGACAGCCGCCGCCGTCGCGTCGAGGAACGCGACCAGCGCGGTCGTCGGCGCGGACAGCAGGGCGCGGCCGCCAGGCGCCGTCAGCTCCACATACGTGGTCCCGGCGTCGTCGGCGTCGGGGGCCGGCCAGATCTGAACGTCGCCCAAGCCGGTCTGGCGGGTGATGCCCAGGCGCATGAGCTCGCGGTCGAAGGTCCAGGTGACGGCCGACGCGGCCGGGCCCGCCGGGAACACGACCGAGACGGCATACGGGTCGCTCGGGGAGTAGCGAAGCGAGGAGACGAGCTGCGTCCGCTCGGACGACACCGGCTCCGTCGCCAGCAGCGTGAGCCGCACCGTCAGGTCGACGTCTGCGCCAGACCCCATCACGCACTTCCTTCCGCTTGCCGTGCCGACGTCAGCTTCTGCTGACTCGTTCTTCAGACGCGTGTCGGCGGACGCCATGACGCGGGATTGCCTGCAGCCAGTACCCCACAAAGGGGCACCCAATGTTCGGCGCAACGCCCGGAAGGGTTTGGCCGGTCGCGGATAGAGTGTCCAGATGGATCCGGTCGCTACCTCGCGCCCTTCCGCTGGCGCGACGTATGAGGCTCCCGTCGATGGGCATCGGCCCGATGTGAGCGGTATGCCCGGCCCGGTCGGGCGATGGATCGACAGATTCTGGCGGCTCCGCGCCCGCGCGCAGCGGGGCCGGATCGGGCGAACGGTGTGGAAAGTGGCCGTCTCCGTCCTCGGTCTGCTGATCATCGTCGCCGGGATCGTCCTGCTGCCGCTGCCCGGGCCCGGATGGCTGATCATCTTCGGCGGGCTCGGCATCTGGGCCACCGAATTCGCCTGGGCCGGCCGGCTGCTGGAGTGGACGAAGCTGAAGGTGCGGGCGGTGACCGGTTCGATGCTGCGATGGCCGCGCTGGGTCAAGGGCGTCCTGATCGTGATATGCCTCGCCGCCATCTACCCGCTGTGGCTGGCATATCAATGGGTCAAGGACTGGCTGCTCTGAGCGTGTAGTCTTCTGACGCTGTCAGGCGAGGCGAAGGCCCCGCTCGACGGTGATCCCGGGCGATTAGCTCAGCGGGAGAGCACTGCCTTCACACGGCAGGGGTCGCTGGTTCGAACCCAGCATCGCCCACCACCTGGAGCCCCTGATTTCATTGGGCTGGAGCCACCTGCAAGATCATCTCGATTGTCGACTTTCTGGCTCGGGACCTTGCTGGGACCTTGGAAACTTCGGCCAATTCGTCTTAGTCGGCTATACGGCCACCGTGCGCGGCCCGTGAGGGCCCGGACGCGGGTGAAGCCGAGAGAGCGGTTCGTTAGGGTCCCGGAGGCGCCGAGGCGACGTGCCGAGCGCGCTCGAGCGCCGCGGCCCGGGTGCCGTCGAGGCGATCTGCGACTGCGTCGAGGTCGGACTCGAACAGGTCGGCGTAGGTGTCGAGGGTCATCGCCGCGCTGGCATGGCCGAGCATGCGCTGGATGGCCTTGACGTTGGCGCCGGAGCTCACGGCCAGGCTCGCCGCGGTGTGGCGCAGCTCGTGCGGGGTGAGTCCCTTCTGGCCGATGGAGGCGGCGGCGCGGTCGAACCAGGATCTTCGGGCGTTGCGGTTGCGCAGGACATCGCCGTGGACGGTGGTGAACACGAGGTCCCGTGCGGCTCGGTCGGCTAGGAGGGCGTCGAGCTCATCGGCCAAGAAGCGGGGCAGGGGGACGGATCGCGCCTCGTGCGATTTGGGTGTGCCCCAGGACAGCGTCCCGCCGTCGATCTCGGTGACGCCCTCGCGGATGTTGAGGCGACGCCGGACCAGATCGACATGCTCGGTGCGCAGCGCCGCCAGCTCCGACCACCGCAGCCCGCAGTAGGCGAGGACGTGGATCGCTGTGCCGTAGGCGCGGTAGGCGTCGGCCAGCTCGGATCCGGCCCGTGTGATGGGCGGGCGCTGCGCCTCGGCTGCGAGCAGCTCAACCTGGTCCGCGGTCAGGTACCGCCGCCGGCGGGCATTCACCCGAGGGAGGCTGACGCCGTTGGCCGGGTTCGC